>NZ_JBALWD010000009.1:0-146060 GCF_036960985.1 Sneathiella sp.
CCTCTCCTGTTCCCGCATAAACGGTAAACAAGCCAGTATCTGCAAAAGAAGACGCAAAGCTGAAGACAGAATAACACAGGCCCCGTCGCTCTCTTAATTCTTGAAACAACCGGGAAGACATGCCGCCACCCAGCAAACCAGAAAGGATTTGGGATGTATAAAAATCATCATCGCCATAGGCGACACCAGGCACAGAGAGAGCAAAATGAATTTGCTCCAATTCTCTATTTTCCAAAAATTCGCCGCCCTTATACAGAGCAGTTTCCATATTTGTCGCGCCGTTGGTCGGGAGCTCACTGAAAGCTTGCTCGGCCATGCGAACCAATTCATCATGGTCAATGGCCCCGGAAGCGCTGAGAACCATTTTCGATGCCAGATAACGCTTCTTCATATAGCCGGAGATAGTGTCCCGCCCAAAACCACGGACTTTAGCCGAGGTCCCGAGGATGGACCGTCCCAAAGGTTGATCCGGATAGGCTGTTTCTTGCAAATGATCGAAGATGATATCGTCCGGTGTATCCTGAGTTTGTCCAATTTCCTGAACAATCACTTCTTTTTCGCGACCTAATTCCGTATCGTCAAAACTTGAATGTTGTAAGATATCCCCAAGAATATCCACAGCTAACGGGACGTCTGCTTTGAGCACGCGTGCAAAGTAAGCCGTCTGATCCCGACTGGTATAGGCATTGAGATGCCCGCCCACCGCTTCAATCACTTCTGCGATTTCCAAAGCAGACCGTTTTTCCGTTCCCTTAAATGCCATATGTTCCAAAACATGAGAAATGCCGTTTTCCGCCACGGTCTCATGACGGGCACCGGTATCTACCCACACCCCGACCGCCGCCGTCTCCAAACCGGGCATCGGATCTGAAATAACACGCAGACCGTTGCTCAATGTTGATACTTTTAAACTCATAGAATTTCTTTCAATTTAGGTGGCCTGTAAGATACGGGCTCTTTCCCTAATAAAGGATTTCACTGTGCCCAAGTCGTTGGGAAGTTGAACCAATCGCTCCTCACGATCGAATAAATCGGACAGATGGCTCGGTAATTCAGGATGTACACCTGTCGCCTTTTCAACCGCCTCAGGGAACTTGGCAGGATGGGCTGTGGCCAGGGTGACGAGCGGTGCAGCCGATTGGTTTTTGCACTCAGTACCGACGCTCAAACCCACCGCTGTGTGCGGGTCTACGAGCTTGACACTGTTTTGCAGCGTTTGCTGGATCATCTGCAATGTGTCTTCTTCATTGCAGCTGCCAGCGGAAAAAATACCCTCATTCAACAACGACATATTGACGGCAAACCCGCCCTCAGAATCAAGCTTTGCCATGAGGTCGCTGACCGCGGCGCCATCGCGACCATATAAATCGAATAAGAAGCGTTCGAAGTTGCTGGATACCTGGATATCCATGCTCGGGCTGATGGTCGAATCGACACTTGATTTGCGATATTCCCCGGAATTGAAGAACCGCGAAAGAATATCATTGCTGTTAGTGGCGACGATCAGCTGCTCGATGGGCAGTCCCATTTTGCTGGCGGCATAACCGGCATAAACATCCCCAAAGTTACCACTCGGCACAGAAAAAGATACTGCTCTGTCCGGCGATCCGAGGCTAACACCAACCGTAAAATAATAGACGATTTGGGCCATGACCCGCGCCCAGTTGATTGAATTTACAGCAGAAACCGCAAGTTCATCGCGAAATTCCAGATCATTGAACATGGCTTTGACCATGGCCTGACAGTCATCAAAATCGCCTTCAACGGCAATGTTATACACATTGCTGTCGAGGACCGTTGTCATCTGTCGCCGTTGTACGTCCGAGACACGTCCCGCTGGATGCAAAATAAAGATATCTACGGCATCCCGACCTCGACAGGCATCGATGGCGGCCGATCCCGTATCACCCGACGTGGCCCCAACGATTGTCACCCGTTTACCGCGGCTACTCAACAGATGGTCATATAGCAGCCCTAAAAGCTGCAGCGCCACATCCTTAAAAGCCAAGGTCGGGCCGTGATAAAGTTCCATCAGAAACTCATTGGATCCGAGCTGGCTGATTGGCACGACGGCCTGATGGGAAAAGCTGACATAGGCTTTCGCCGTCATAGCTTTGAAGTCGGCCTCTGAAATACAGTCGCCCAGAAACGGGAAGAGCAGAAACGCGGCCGCGTCGGCGTAATTCATGGACGCAAGTCCGCGAATTTCGTCCGCTGAAAATTGCGGCCATGTTTCCGGCACGTACAATCCGCCATCGCGGGCCAGCCCTGTCAGGACGACCTCATCAAAACTCAGAATTGGCGCCGTGCCGCGTGTGCTGATATAGCGCACCATTCTTCTCCATCAATTAACTCAAAAGGCGGGTGAGAGTAAGCATATGATCTCCCGGGACGCAAGCGCAGACTTGTCCAAAGCCGGCTTGTTCCATCATATTTCCATGATTTTCCTAGGTCGGGAGATAGCGGGCCTTCAAATGCGCTTTAAATGCCTCGGTATGAAGAGGATGCCCCGTCGCTGACTGCAGAATCTCATTGGTCGACTTAGAGCTGCCAGCCTCATGAATATTCTTGCGCAGCCAATTTACTAGCTCACTAAAATTTCCATCGCGAATTTGAGCCTGTAGTTTTTCTACACCCTCAAAAGCCGCCTGAAATATCTGAGCAGCGCCCAAAGCCCCCATTGTATATGTCGGGAAATAGCCGATGGCCCCACTCGGCCAATGAATATCCTGAAGGCATCCCATGCTATCATTTGGCGGTGTAATGCCCAGCAGATTCTGCATCTGGTCATTCCACGCACCGGGCAGATCCGCTATGGCAAGATCACCGGCGAACAGTGCTTTTTCCAATCGATAGCGTAAAATCACATGCAGCGGATAGGTTACTTCATCGGCATCAACCCGGATCATATCCGGTTTGACGTTCAAATACAGGCGTTGCAGATTTTCAATTTCCCAGGCGGGCCCGTCGCCTTTATACGCCAATTTCATTTTCGGCAGCGCATAGGATAGAAAATCATGCCCGCGGGACAATTGCATCTCCACAAGCAATGACTGGCTCTCATGAAGGGCCATGCCGCGTGCCAGCCCAACAGGCTGCGACCGCCATTTCGCGGGTAATCCCTGCTCATAAAGGGCATGCCCGGTTTCATGTAGCGTTCCCATCAGGCTCTGGGTAAAATCTTCGGTCACATACCGGGTCGTTAGCCGCACATCATCCGGAATACCACCCGTAAACGGATGATGGCTGATATCCAGGCGCCCATGATCGAAATCGAACCCCAACGCTGTCATGAAATCATGACCCACCTGTTTCTGGATCTCAATGGCAAACGGCCCCTCAGGCAAAATCAAATCCGGTCGGCTTTTCTGATGCTCGAGAACATCTTGTAGAAAACCTGGCAGGAAGGCGCCCAGATCGTCAAATAGTGCGTCTATGGTCGCGGACACACATCCGGGTTCATACTGATCCAACAACGCGTCATAGGGCGACACATTAAAAGCATCGGACTTGGCGTCGGCTATTTGCCGGGTCAGACTGACGACTTCTTCAAGGGACGGGACAAGGCTCGCGAAGTCATTATCTTCTCGCGCCGCCCGCCATTTCATTTCACAGGCCGAGGTCGCATGAGAATGCGCTTCGACCAAATCGGCATCCACTGCCGTCGCATGACGCCAGCTGTTCCACATTTCCTGAAGGTTCGCGCGTTGCCAGTCATCAAGATCGGCACAGTCGGCTTCCGCCTTATCCAGCAAGTCGCCGACAGCCGGATTTGTCAGAAGGTCATGAGCAAGAACGCCCAAGGTTGCCAACTGTTCTGCCCGTGCCGCGCTCCCACCATCTGGCATGATAACAGCACTGTCCCAATGGAGCATGGCCATGGCGCCCGAAAGGGCTGATTGCCGGGCGAATTTTTGTTCGAGTTGGGTGTAAGCGGACAAGGCCATCTTAGTCTTCACCATTCTGTCGGCCACGCTTGACGCCATACAAGACGAAGATGACCATCATAGCAATCGCCAAACCAATCCAGGTAAAGGCGTATTGAAAATGGTTGTTGGGTAGGGTCACGCGGGTCTGACCGCCAATCGGAAATCCGCCGGGGATCTCGGTCGCATCGACTTCAACGAAGACAGGGGCAACGTTCGTGCCGATATGCTCCCCCATGGCTTGCAATTCGCCATATAGCCAAACATTGGTTTCGGGATTGCTTTGCGGCATAAAGGACCATCCTTTGGCCCACGGTTTGCGCGCAATCCCGCTGACGGTCACTTCACCGCTAAACAGGCCCGCGGGTCGGTCTGAGGCTTCTTTCCGAGTTTCCGGCACCCATCCACGATTAACCAGGACAACATCCCCTTCGGCGTTGCGCCTGAGCGGCGTGATAACCTGAAAGCCTTTACGCCCCTTATCTGCATGGGAGAACAGATGCAGTTCATTTTCGTGATCGAAAACCCCGGTCACAATGACCCGGCGATACTGCCAGTCTTCAGGCACGATCTCCCCGGCAGGCAAGGGCACAGGCGCCGATGCAAGCTGCGTATTGATCTGCTCTACCAGATCAACTTTCCAGACATACCGGTTGATTTGCCAAATGCTTAACGCCAACAGTATTACAACGACCGGCACTGTAATTAATGTCGGGACGAGTCCAGGTGAGAATTTTTTCATGATTAGTAGCGCTTAACTTCCGAGCTGGCTTTATGTTTGAATTGCAAGGCAATGAGATAGGCCTTGGATGGTCTTAACAGACCGATACACATAATAAATATGGTCGGCAACCAGATTGTCAATTGCAACCAGTACGGCGGACTGAAAGTAAATTCTGTCCAGACCGCCAGTCCCGCGACGATAAAGCCGACAATCAGAATAATAAAGACGGCTGGGCCGTCCCCACTATTAACAGCCGCAAAATCCTGGCTACAAACAGAGCAGGCTTCCTGGAGATCTAGGAAGCCCTTAAAAAGTTTCCCCTTTCCGCAAACCGGGCATTTGCAGGTAAGCCCGGCGCGCAAAGGGGAAATAGTTTTTCCATACGAATGCGACATTCGTATTTTAGTTTAGGTCCATTCTGGTCCCGCACCCCACCAGTAAACAGCGAAGAAAAGAAACAGCCAAACCACGTCAACGAAATGCCAATACCAGGCCGCCGCTTCAAAACCAAAATGGTGGGTCGGCGTAAAGTGGCCTTTCATAGCCCGAAGCAAACAAACCAAAAGGAAGACCGTTCCGATGAAGACATGCGCACCATGGAAGCCGGTGGCCATATAGAATGTTGATGGATAAATCCCATCGGCGAAACCAAAGGCTGCGTGGCTATATTCATAAATCTGAACAGCGGTAAAACAGGCGCCCAGTATAACTGTGAGAACAAGTCCCTGAACCAGCCCCTTGCGATCTCCATGCTGCAAGGCATGATGCGCCCAGGTAACCGTGGTTCCGGACAAGAGCAGGATGAGTGTGTTCAATAGCGGAATATGCCAAGGATTGAAGGTTTGAATACCTTCTGGTGGCCAGACACCACCACCAACTTCCGTTGGGAATAGTCCCGCATTGAAATAGGCCCAGAACCAAGCAACAAAGAACATCACTTCCGAGGCGATAAACATGATCATGCCGTAGCGCAGGCCAAGCTGCACAACCGGTGTGTGGTGACCTTCATGTTCACCTTCCTTGACGACGTCTTTCCACCAAGTGAAAGCCGTATAGCAAAGGACAACAAATCCAATGATGAAAATCGCCATGCCGCCAGTGGCTTCATGCATCCACATTACTGCGCCGATGGCGGTTGCAAATGCGGCAAGTGACGCAAGCGCTGGCCATGGACTTGGGTCCACTAAGTGATAATCATGTTGTTTGGCGTGTGAATCAGCCATTCTTTAACTCCTGCAAATCGCCGGATCCCCTCCAGCTTATAGTTACTTAACGTTGAGCCAGCTAATTGACATTAACCGATTTTTTCTCTGTTTTAGCGGATACATCCACTTCTTCTTCCTCATCCTCACTTACGAAGAAAGTATAAGAAAGAGTAATTACGGTGACTTCTTTTGCATTCGGATCCAGGTCTATCTCCGGATCAACGAAAAATGTTACAGGCATATCTACCCGTTCGCCGGGCTTCAAGATCTGCTCGGTAAAGCAAAAGCAATCAATCTTCGTGAAATACTGACCTACTTTTTGTGGCGTCACATTAAAGGTCGCCGTTCCTTTGATGACCTTATCTGTCGGGTTGTAGGCTTCATAAAATGCCAGTCCGGTCTCGCCGACCTTCAAGGTCACCTTATGCTGAACCGGTTTGAAATCCCACGGCATGCCGCGGCTAGTATTGGCATCAAATTCTATGGTCATGGTGCGGTCCAGAACCACATCCGGCGCCATGCTCGCTTGCTGCGTGGTCCCGCCATATCCCGTCACACGGCAGAATAGATCATATAAAGGTACAGACGCATACGCCAGCCCTACCATTCCGGCCACGACACTGACCAGAACCAGGGCTAAACGTTTCGATTTTGTCTGCGTATCCTTCATTTTCCTTACGCGCCCGTCATTTTAACGACAGTAATAAAGTAGAACAACACAACCAATGCCAACAGGATGCCACCGACAATCCAGTTCCGGGTGCGCAATTTTTTCTTTCGATCATCTTCCGACATACTAAACAACGGCCTTCACCAGACTTTCGCCCAACAAGATGGCGAACAATAAAAAGAGGTATAATATGGAATAAGCAAAGAGCTGTTTTGCACTGCCCTCATCCTTCTTGGCATAGACCTTTATGGCCCCCAAAACGAAAAGCCCGCTCAGAATTGTCGCGCCGAAGCCGTAAAAGATCCCGGCATATCCGAGGAAATACGGCATAATCGCCACAGGAAAAAGCAGGATACTATAAAGAATTATTTGTTTACGGGTTGCCTCGCGCCCTGCAACAACGGGAAGCATTGGCACACCGGCTTTCGCATAGTCGATATCACGCCACAGCGACAGCGCCCAGAAATGCGGTGGGGTCCACATAAAAATTATCGCAAACAAGACCATGGATTCAACACTGACATCACCGCTAACCGCAGCCCAGCCAATCATCGGAGGGAAGGCACCTGCCGCGCCACCGATAACGATATTTTGTGGTGTCCGGCGTTTCAGCCACATGGTGTAAACAAAAACGTAAAAAGCGATGGTCACCGCCAAAAGAACCGCGGCCACATAATTGACGGCCAGCCCCATCAGAACGACGGAAGCAATGGACAATGTTGTTCCAAAGGCCAAAGCTTCGTTGGCGGTTACCCGGCCAGCCGGGATCGGACGCGCTTGCGTACGTTCCATGATCGCGTCGATATCCGCGTCATACCACATATTAATGGCGCCAGACGCGCCAGCCCCCACAGCAATACAGAGCAGCGCCGTAAAGGCCAGAACAGGATGGAGCGTACCAGGCGCAACAGCCATGCCAACCAATCCCGTAAACACCACAAGCGACATCACTCGCGGCTTCAGCAGCGCGAAATAATCGCTAACCCGCGCCGGTTCTGTTTGGGCGCGGGTTGAGATAGTTTCTTTTATGACGCTTGTGTCAGACACAAGTTACTCCTGTAAAAGCTTACTTGATGATCGGCAGTTCGTTGAACTGATGGAAAGGCGGAGGAGAAGACAATGTCCATTCCAACGTTGTTGCGCCTTCACCCCATGGGTTGTCCGCGGCCCGTTCACCGCGCATGAATGCGTGGATTACCGTAATCAGGAAGATTAGAACGCCAACCGCCGAAACATAGGAACCATAAGACGCAATCGCATTAAAGCCGGCGAAAGCATCCGGATAATCCGGAATACGACGTGGCATACCTGCCAACCCGAGGAAATGCATCGGGAAGAAGATCATGTTCACACCGATAAAGGTCACCCAGAAATGCAAATGAGCGAGTTTTTCGGAGTAGTTATACCCGGTCATTTTAGCGAACCAGTAATAGAACCCGGCGAAAATCGCAAACACGGCACCCAAACTCAGGACGTAATGGAAATGGGCAACAACATAATAGGTATCATGGAGGACCACATCCAATCCGGCATTGGCAAGAACCACACCCGTCACACCGCCGACGGTGAACAGAAAGATAAAGCCAAGCGCCCAAACCATAGGCGCCTTAAACTCGATCGAGCCACCCCACATTGTCGCAATCCAGGAGAAGATCTTAATGCCAGTCGGCACCGCGATTACCAAAGTTGCCACAAGGAAGTAGGCACGCGTATCGACATTCATCCCCACCGTATACATGTGATGGGCCCAGACGACGAAGCCAACGGCGCCAATGGCAACCATCGCATACGCCATGCCAAGATATCCGAACACCGGTTTATTACTGAACGTCGAGACAATCTGACTGATGATACCAAAGCCAGGAAGAATAAGAATATACACTTCCGGATGGCCAAAGAACCAGAAGAGATGCTGGAACAGGATCGGATCACCACCGCCTTCAGGGTTAAAGAAGGTTGTGCCGAAGTTCCGGTCCGTCAAAAGCATTGTGATGGCGCCCGCGAGAACCGGCAGCGACAAAAGCAGCAAAAACGCAGTAACCAAAACGGACCAAACAAAGAGCGGCATCCGATGCATTGTCATGCCCGGTGCCCGCATGTTGAAAATCGTCGTAATGAAGTTGATCGCACCCAGAATTGAGGATGCACCCGCCAAATGGAGGCTGAGGATACCAAAATCAACGGCCATGCCCGGATGTCCAATGCTAGACGACAGCGGCGGGTACATTGTCCACCCCCCACCAACACCGTCATTTCCAGCTGGGCCTTCAACAAAGATTGAAATCAGCAGCAGGCCAAGAGCCGGCGGCAACAACCAGAATGAAACGTTGTTCATCCGCGGGAACGCCATATCCGGCGCCCCTATCATCAACGGGACAATCCAGTTGCCGAAACCGCCAATCATCGCAGGCATCACCATGAAGAAGATCATGATCAGTCCATGACCGGTGACAAGAACGTTGAAGAAATGATAGTTACCGTCTAACAGTTGATCGCCGGGCAATTGCAATTCTGCCCGGATGATGACCGACATGGTACCGCCAATAATACCCGCGATCACCGCGAATATCAGATACATTGTTCCAATGTCTTTGTGGTTTGTCGAATAGACCCAACGCTTCCAGCCGGAAGGGGTATGTTCGTCGTGACCGGCCGCTGAACCGTATGCCATAATCTTTGCCTCTCGTTAACTTGTTATTGTGCGCTAGGGGATACGATTTGAGCGAATTTAATCGTCGGCGCACCGCCACTGGCGAATTCTTTTTTAGCTTCAACAAGCCATTTTGCGTAATCTTCTTTACTGACGGCTTTTACCATGATCGGCATAAATCCGTGGCGTGTACCGCAGAGCTCAGAACATTGACCGTAATAAACTCCGGTTTTTTCGATCCGCATCCAGGTTTCGTTCAACCGACCGGGAACCGCATCCATTTTCACACCCAATGCAGGCATGGCCCAGGCATGCAGCACGTCTTCAGCCGTCACAAGAATTCGGATGTTAGTATCAATCGGCAGGACGATAGCATTGTCTGTTGCGAGCAGGCGAGGTTGACCAGGTTTCAACTCATCTTCTTCAAGCATAACGGCTTCGAAGGTCAAATCCTCTTCGTCTGTGTATTCGTATCCCCAATACCATTGATAGCCAATCGCCTTGATGGTCATATCCGGTGTCTCGATCCGGTCTCCGTAATAGAGCAACTTCAGGGACGGGATCATGATCACTATCAAAATCATAATTGGAACCACAGTCCAGAGAATTTCGATCAGAGTGTTATGGGACGTTTTTGAGGGAGTTGGATTGGCTCTCTTATTGAACCGCAGCATTACATAAATCAGCAGCAACAAAATGAAGACGGTAATTATGCTGATGATCCAAAGGAGCATGTCATGAAAGACCTGCTGATCCGCCGCCACCGGTGAAAAAGCTTCCTGTAAATCCAGCTGCCAAGGGAAAGGTTGCCCTTGCTCCGCCGTTGCGCTTCCCATCGTCAATAATGTCACCGCGCTGGCGGTGAAAAGTGCGACAAGTTTTCTAACCATACCCATCTCTAATTCCCGTTCTTAATCACTTACGTGCATGTCCACCCAAATCTGATTGCCACTATACCCGCAGCCGGACAAATTTTGGACAGTTTTTTGATTTATACTCAGTCTCTTGATGCAAATCAAAAATGTTTACATTTAGCTGCGCGGGAAACTACACCACGGATACAGCAAAGAACAAGCCTAAGACTGCATAATAAATGCCATCTTGAACCAACTGCGTCTTGCATATCACACTGCTGATTTGTAATCGGCAATGATATCAACAACTTAAGTAATGAGTTCTGGGTCTTGCAATTTTAAGGACTGCAAATGGTAATCAGGATTTTTTTTCAAGCCATTGTGACACTTTGTCACACCATCTTTGTAAGATGCCGGAGAATTTATCTAGAATCTTTTTACTTACCCGTTCTGCATCTCGACAATTGGCTACAAAAGGCACATATTCACAGCATATTCAAACTGACGAAAAGTATCTGGAGTTTCCTTTATGACCGATGTAACGACTGCAAATCAGATGTTCTTTGATCCGACAAATATGGATCGGGGAGCCGTGGAAGATCTGGTCTCAGACGCTCTCAAAGATGCGGATGACGGAGAACTTTATCTAGAGTACCGGCAATCAGAGGGATTTTCCTTTGATGACGGCCGTCTAAAAAGCGCCAGTTTCGATACAACACAAGGCTTTGGGTTGCGCGCTGTCGTAGGCGAAGCTACTGGCTTCGCCCATGCTTCCGAATTGAGCGAGCAGGCCATTAAAAACGCGTCAACCACTGTTCGTGCCGTGCAAACTGGCCGAAGTGGACAGATCGCTTTGGCGCCCGCTGGTGCCAACCGGGCTCTTTACAGCGACGAAAACCCGCTGACCGAGATCCCGTTTGATGCGAAAGTCAAAGCACTGGCCGAGATTGATGCCTATGCGCGCGCGAAGGATAATCGAGTGGTGCAAGTCTCCGCGTCTCTTGCTGGATCTTGGCAGGGTATCGAGATTATTCGTTCTGGAGGAGAACGGTCCGGCGATATTCGTCCTTTAGTGCGTCTGAATGTCTCAGTTGTGGTGGAAAAAGACGGCCGCCGGGAAACCGGTAGCCATGGAATGGGCGGCCGGACTGGATATGATTTCTATTTGGAAGAGGAAACGTGGAAATCGGCAGTTGATGAAGCTTTAAGACAAGCGGTTGTTAATCTCAGCTCAGTCGATGCACCCGCCGGGGAAATGGACGTTGTCCTCGGCCCCGGATGGCCCGGAATTATCCTGCATGAAGCTATTGGTCATGGCCTTGAAGGAGATTTCAATCGCAAAAAAACATCCGTCTTTTCAGACCTCATCGGCGAGCGCGTAGCTGCCCCGGGCGTTACAGTGGTCGATGACGGCACTCTCCCCGACCGTCGTGGCTCACTCAGTATCGACGATGAAGGAACAGCTACCTCATCAACAACCCTTATTGAAGACGGGATCCTTGTCGGATATATGCAGGACCGTCAAAACGCCCGCCTAATGGGCGTCGAACCAACAGGCAACGGCCGACGAGAAAGCTTTTCGCATATGCCCATGCCGCGCATGACCAATACCTACATGCTGGGCGGTGACCGGGACCCTGAGGAAATTCTCAAATCCGTCAAAAAAGGCCTGTTCACCGCGAACTTTGGCGGCGGGCAAGTTGATATCGTGTCTGGCAAGTTTGTTTTCTCCTGCACCGAGGCCTATCTCATTGAAGATGGGAAAATAACCTCGCCAGTAAAAGGCGCAACCCTCATCGGTACCGGCAGCGAAGCCTTGAAAAAAGTCACCGCTATCGGAAATGATATGGCCCTTGATAGCGGCATCGGGACATGCGGCAAAGCCGGACAAAGCGTACCGGTCGGCGTAGGTCAACCCACTATGCTGATTGAAGGGCTGACAGTTGGTGGTACGGCGAGCTAGTTTAACGGAGTAACATCATGGGGTGGGACCGACGTATTTTTCTGCCCATATGCCTTGTTGCCTCAATGGCAACATCATGGGTCGTTGCTGAAGACTGGTTACCGCCCGGCAGCACAACGGAAATGGCCGGCGTAAAGCCGGCCGAACTTCTGGATAGTTCCAAGGAAATAACAAATGAAATCCTGCTTGGCCGGTTGCTTTTCCGCAGCCCCAGCATACTCGGCGAGAAGGCTATCCGTATCGGTATGTCCTGCGATAGCTGCCATACGAATGGACATGTAAATACAAGCTTTTACATTGAAGGATTATCGGATCGCCCCGGGCGAATAGACGTTAGTCATCGTTTCTGGCAGGCTGGTTTTGAAGACAACGTCGATAATCCCATCGATATTCCCAGCCTTAGAAATATCCAAAGCAAAACCAAATTCGGTACCCAAGTTATCCTTCCGGATTTATCTGCCTTTACAAGACATGTCATTTCCACAGAATTTGCAGGGCCTTTAGTTTCCGAAGACGAGATGAAGGCTCTTCTATCTTACATGAGTTCATTGGATATCAATGGGTTAGATATTTCATATATATATGCTGAAACCGGTATAGACAGCCCTTATGCGAGCTTGTTCATGAATCCGATAAAGGTTCAGGATTTTCAACGCATCGATACTCTTGTTGATCTTGTGCGGGCAGATCTTGGCCGACAGGTTACAGATGACACGCTAGAAGAGATCAAGGCAAGGATTCGTTTATTGACGTCCTTGCGTGGTGCTGCCGCAGCCGGCAACTATGAGAATGCAGCTGCTTTTCTGGATCAACTCAACCGCTAGAACTTGCTAATAAGCATATTCTGAGAACGCCGGATCGGTTGACTCATTCCATTCCGCATAAAATTTAGCTAGCATTTCGTCTGCCGGTGTCATGCCCGTTTCAACCGTTGTTTTCAACGCATTCAGAAAGTGGGTTTCATCTTCACCGAAGCTGTCTAGCCTCTTTCGCGCTTTCAAACCGTCTGTGGCGATATCCAGCACATCAGACGCCAACTCGCGCATCGTCCGCCCGTCAGGTGTTTTCGTCTTCAGGGCGTGGGTAATGACGTCTTCGCGCATCCGATGGCGATCTTCAACCGTCCAGTCTTTGACCAAACTCCAGGCGCTTTCAAGTGCCGCGTCGTTATACAAAAGACCAACCCAAAACGCCGGCAATGCGCAAAGTCGGCGCCACGGACCGCCGTCGGCACCACGCATTTCCAGGAACCGTTTCATACGGACTTCCGGGAATAGTGTTGTAAGATGGTTATCCCAATCCACAAAATTTGGACGCTCGCCCGGCAGCGCCGGTAATTTGCCGTCCATAAAATCACGAAAAGATTGCCCGCTGGCATCGATATACGTTCCGTTGCGATACACAAAATACATCGGAACATCTAGCGCGTAATCTACATATTGCTCGAAGGAAAAGCCGTCCTCGAAGACCCAAGGTAACATACCGGTGCGATCTGGATCCGTATCTGTCCAGATAAAGCTACGATGGCTCAAATGACCGTTTGGCCGCCCTTCGGTGAAGGGGGAATTAGCAAACAAAGCCGTCGCAAGAGGTTGAAGCGCCAAGCTTGTTCTAAATTTCTTGATCATATCCGCTTCTGATCTGTAATCCAGATTAACCTGGACAGTACAGGAACGAAACATCATATCACGCCCGTGTTGGCCACGCTTCGGCATATAGTCCCGCATAATTTGATAGCGACCTTTAGGCATGATCGGAGTTTCGTCCAATGTCCATTTAGGGCTAAATCCAAGGCCTAAAAACCCAACGCCGATTTCGTCACCAACTTCGCGCACTTGCGCAAGATGATTATGCACCTCGCTACATGTTTGATGTAAATTCTCAACAGCGGCGCCAGAAAGTTCGAGTTGCCCTCCTGGTTCCAGGCTGACGGAACAACCTTCCATTGTTAGGGCGATTACGTTATCGCCTTCATAATCCGGCTGCCAACCAAACCGTTGTAGTCCTTCAAGCATTGCTTGAATACCACTAGGGCCTTCATAGGGAAGTGGCTCCAAGGTATCTAATTTGAAGCCGAATTTTTCATGCTCTGTGCCAATACGCCATTTCTCTGGCGGCTTGTTTCCGCTTTCGGCAAACTCGACAAGTTGGGTTTTATTCGCGATTTCATTCGCGTTACCTGTTGCAGGACCGGACATCTCTTCCCCTTATTATTCGATGGCCGGGCAACACGCCCCTCGTCCGGCCTTGATTACTTGAATTAATGAATTGCATCGACGGCTTCAAGTCCAAAGTTCGAAAACTATCGAACAATGCGTCAATTCAACGATGATTAAGGCATCTTTACCAGTCTCCACAGGTCGCCTGTAGAATCGATAAGCCCGCGATTACTGCGGTTTCTGCACGCAAAATACGCGGCCCAAGAGATATGGCAACGGTATTTTCGCGAGATGAAATAAAATCACCTTCTTCTTCTGTAAAACCACCTTCCGGACCAGTTATCATCGCCCATTTTCGATTTTCACTGAATTGTGGCAACACATCGAGCGCCATATTTCCCGATCTCCGTTCATCACAGAAAATGAGTATCCGGTCGGGCGCCAGAGATTCTAACGCGACCTCAAGCTTCACCGCATCATGAATAGCCGGAAGGTTTAATCGCTCACATTGCTCCGCCGCTTCGAGTGCCTGCAATTCAAGTTTATCCTTTTTAAGACGCTCTGAATTTGTCCGCCTGGTCAGAACTGGTTGTATTTCAGCGACGCCCAGTTCAGTAGCTTTTTGAACAATCATATTGGTTTGTATTTTTTTAACCGGCGAAAACAAAAGGTGGATATCTGGTTCTTTTTCCTGAAAACGCAACTGCTCAGTTATATGGACCAAACAATGATTTTTGTGAACTTCCTGCAAAACACCAAGCCATTCGCCGTCGCGACCGTTAAAAAGAGATACTTTTTCACCCTCCGAGCGCCGCATGACGGTGGCAATGTAGTGGGACTGTGATTTGTCCAGAACGACGCCCAGATCTTGCCCAAGATTGCTTGTCACAAAAAGCCGGACAGAATATTGTTTCGTTTTCATGGAGACGCCCAAATAAGAGTTTCAAGAATTTAATATTGCGGCAAAAGCCGATTGATGTCATCTCCTACCCAATAGACCACGTAGTGAAAGTACTCAAGATGCGCCGGCCCGATAAGATCATAGCAGATGCCAGTAAACAAAACTGGGTGGATCTGTATGCGCCAACGGCTGTTCAACCGTATTTGAAACTATCTCGCATCGATCGACCCATTGGCACTTGGCTATTATTATTTCCTGGCCTGTGGTCCATCGCCCTTGCCGCTCCCGTCGGCGAAATTCCGGATTTGCAACTTTTTGTCTTGTTCGGGATCGGCGCATTGGTCATGCGGGGCGCAGGTTGTACTCTCAACGATATTGCCGATAGAGATTTCGATGGGCAGGTCGAGCGAACCCGCAAACGCCCCCTACCCAGCGGCCAGGTTACACTTTTGCAAGCCTACCTCTGGCTCGCGTTTCAGTGCTTGGTCGGATTTTTGATCCTGATCCAGTTCAACTTGTTTGCCATATTACTTGGGGCTGCAAGCCTAATATTGGTCGCGATATATCCTTTTGCAAAACGCTTTACCTATTGGCCGCAGTTCTTTTTGGGCTTAGCGTTTAATTATGGGGCGCTTCTGGGCTGGGCCGCCGTCACCGGCAGCCTCGGATTGGCCCCGATTATTATGTATGTCGGCGGGATCGCCTGGACTTTGGGTTATGACACAATATACGCTCACCAAGACAAGGAAGACGATGTTCTGATTGGCATTAAATCTACTGCCCTCAAATTTGGCCAGAATACGAGAAGCTGGCTCATAGGTTTTTACACAATTACTCTCTTGGTCTTACTTGCTTGTGGGTATGTCGTCGGGCTCACCGCGCCATTTTATACGTTTTTGGCCGGTGCCGCGGTTCATTTAGTCTGGCAGATCAAGTCACTCGATATCGATGATGGTGAATTGTGTCTTGTCTTATTTAAATCCAACAAATTTTTTGGCACGATTGTTCTCCTTGGAATTATCGGCGGAAAATTTGCGGTTCCGTTCTAGACAAAGATAGGATTTTAGGTAGCCCCGAACTGGCTTCTACGCCATAGTTCACAGCAATCATAGCTTAAGGATTACGACGTTATGTCTTATGGATCACTCCGCGATTTTATGGCGCAACTGGAAACCGCGGGCAAGCTTGTCCGCGTTACGGAACCGGTATCAACTTATCTCGAGATGACGGAAATTCAGACCCGGCTGTTGGCTGAAGACGGTCCAGCTGTGCTCTTTGAAAATCCAGTGACGGAAACCGGCGAGAAAAGTCCAATGCCTGTCCTTGTTAATCTGTTTGGAACCGTTGATCGGGTTGCTATGGGAATGAACCGTGAACCGGAACAATTGCGAGAGGTTGGCGAGACGTTGGCGTTTCTACGACAGCCTGAACCCCCTGAGGGCTTACGCGAAGCTATGGGCATGTTACCCGTTTTAAAAACGGTAATGGCCATGCGCCCGAAAACAGTGAAATCCGCTCCGTGCCAGGAAGTTGTGCTCACGGGCGATGAAATTGATCTCGATATGCTGCCCATTCAAACATGCTGGCCCGGAGAGCCGGCGCCATTGATCACCTGGCCATTGGTTGTAACTAAAGGTCCCGGTTCCAGCAAATCGGATGATTTTAATCTCGGCATCTATCGGATGCAGAAGCTTTCAAAAAATCAAACCATTATGCGTTGGCTAAAGCATAGAGGGGGCGCCCAACATCATGCACGTTGGGGGCAGGAAAAAACAGACCCCCTCCCCGTTGCGGTCGTTATCGGCGCAGATCCGGGAACTGTCCTTGCGGCGGTCACGCCAATCCCCGACAATCTGTCAGAATATCAGTTTGCCGGCTTGTTACGCGGGGAAAAAGTGGAGCTGATTGACTGTAAAACCATTCCGCTCAAAGTCCCGGCCAGCGCAGAAATTATCCTGGAAGGCCACGTCTCTTTGGATGATTATCGTGATGAAGGTCCCTACGGGGATCATACAGGATACTATAATTCAGTCGAAACCTTTCCGGTTTTCACCATTACCGCTATTACCATGCGGAAAAAACCTATCTATTTGTCTACTTTTACTGGCCGGCCGCCGGATGAACCCAGCATATTGGGGGAAGCCTTAAACGAGCTTTTTATTCCGCTTATCCAGCAACAGTTTCCAGAAATCGTCGATTTCTGGTTACCGCCCGAGGGCTGCAGTTATCGTATCGCAGTTATTTCCATAAAAAAGGCTTATCCCGGACATGCCAAGCGGGTGATGATGGGTGCCTGGTCTTACTTGCGGCAATTTATGTACACGAAGTTTTTGATTATTGTTGATGACGACATTAACGCGCGGGACTGGAAGGATGTGATGTGGGCCATGTCCACGCGCATGGATCCGGTCCGTGATATCACCACTATTGAGCATACGCCCATTGATTATCTTGATTTCGCGTCTCCGGAATCAGGGCTAGGTGGCAAAATAGGCTTGGATGCAACGAATAAACTCCCGCCGGAAACCAAACGGGAATGGGGCGAGAAAATCCGTATGGATGACGCTACTATTGATAAAGTCGACAGCCTTTGGGGAAAACTTGGACTTCCCGGCAGCGGCAAAGATATTTGGAAATAGAGACCGTCGAGCCCACTATTTTTCCTGAAGAATATAGCGGCGATTGAGCGCCTGCGCGGGGCGATGATTATCTTTGTAAAGCAAGCTCAATGTCTCGATTTGCGCCTTGGAGGCGGTCAAAGTCTGTTTGTAAAGATGCCAGGTCACATTCTCGGTGCAAGGCGGCATCGTCAGGGACCCTTTATAGCGAAAAAACCGATTATCGACCGGGATCATTTGCATAGGGTCGATAATCAGGCTTCCTGACTTTTGACCTTTTGCAGAGGGCGCGTTATCCAATAAGGTTTGTAACGTCGTATTGGCCGGTCCTTCAAGAAAGAATACGCCCAGAATAAACAACTCGCCGCCGTCTGAGGCATGGACGAAATGTACCTCAAGCGGGAACTGACGACCATCAACAGTATGCCCGCTGCTGTGATGAAGACGCATCTCACCAAATTTGTAAGTTTTTCCCCCATAAAGCAAGCTGCCACCGATGCCTTGCGGCTCAACAGTAATATTATGACCATCATTGGTTACTGTCGGCTTGAATTGCTCCAGTTCCAGAAACAGTTCAGGCACATTTGCCGCGAAGGCATTTGAAGACTTTATGGCAACGGGGGATTGTTGGTTGCCGTCGCATGCATGAAATTGTGGACCAAGTTTCGACCATTGGCCTGGCCCGTTGCTTCCCGCATAGGCCCAATCGATTTCCGCGGCTTGAGCCCCAATAGATATTGGGCTGATAAGCACGGCGAAAAAAGCAGCAATAATCAATTGAAACAAGACAGATATCCTTAGGAATGTGCAAATTACTGTGACATATTATTTTCCAGAACACCCGATTTAGACTAGAAAGTCAAAATTACCAGTTATCCATGCGTTAGCGCCTTCCACTAGATTCCCGGTATCCTCCCGAATGACCTTCATTTCTGACCCCGTATTTTACTTGATTGCCATACCTGCAATTTTGTTAATTGGAATTTCCAAAGGCGGATTCGCCGGTTCCCTCGGGATTCTTGGAGTCCCGCTGATGGCGCTGATCATCCCACCCGTGCAAGCCGCTGCAATCATTCTGCCAATTTTGTGCTTTATGGATATTTTTGGTCTGCTGGCCTATCGCCGGACAGCCGATTGGCGGAATCTTTGGTGCCTCGTGCCAGGGGCGATCGTCGGAATATTGATCGGATATTTACTGTTCAATCACCTGAGCCCGAGTTTTATAAAAATACTTCTAGGTCTTATTTGCATTGTGTTTACGCTCAATCACTATTTGAACAAAAAAGCAGCGGATTACAAAACCAAGCCTAATTTCTATAAGGGCTCCTTCTGGGGCTCAATTGCTGGATTCACCAGTTTCGTTGCGCATGCTGGCGGTCCACCGTTACAGTTCTATATGCTCCCTCAAAAGATCGACAAGACACTTTTTGTTGGCACATCTGTCTGGTTCTTTTTCATCATCAACTACGCAAAACTCGTCCCCTACGGTCTTCTCGGTCAGTTTTCGACTGAAAACCTTGGCACGTCACTGGCGTTGGCGCCACTCGCACCATTTGGAATCTGGTTGGGGATAAAACTGCATAAAATGATCCCGGAAGTCATCTTCTACAGAATAGCCTACTTATTGGTACTCGTTACGGGCGGAAAACTGCTGTGGGATGGAATAAACGGAACATTTAGCGTTTTCTGATTCCCTTTTCGCCGCATGCCGCCTATTTATGAGAGAGTAAATTTTTTTTGCACAAGGTATCCATGCCCAAACAACTCAAAAATGAGCAAAACTCGCTCGCCATTCTCGATGACCTGATTCTACTTGCCCGCAAAAAAGGCGCCGAAGCAGCCGACGCGGTTCGAGTTCAGGGAGCTTCAACCAGTGTCACCGTGCGATTGGGTGAAACCGAAGAGGTCGAGCGGTCCGAAGCTCATGACCTTGGGCTAAGAGTCTTGATCGGCAAACAGCAGGCCTTTGTCTCCTCAAACGACGCCAAACCGGAAGTTCTGGAAGAGTTGGTCGACCGCGCGCTTGCGATGGCTCGAAACATGCCTGAAGACGAGTTTTGTGGCCTTGCCGATAAAAACCTGTTGGCGGCAGAGTATCCTGAGCTGGATCTGTATGATGATACTGAGCTTAGCGCTGAAGCCATTGTCGAGATGGCAAAAGAAGCTGAGGACGCGGCTCTTGCTGTCGACGGAGTTACCAATTCTGAAGGCGGCGGCGGGTCTTTTGGACATGCGTCAATCGCGCTTGCTACTTCAGACGGTTTTCGCGGTGCCTATTCCTCATCAAGTTTCTCCGTCAGTGCATCTGTTATCGCCGGCGAGGGTCTCGGCATGGAACGGGATTATGATTATGACAGCCAACGACATTTTTCTGAGTTGAAATCTGCGACGGATATTGGCCGCCGTGCCGGCGAGCGTGCGGTTAAACTACTGAACCCCAGAAAAATGCCAAGTGGTCAGGTGCCGGTGATTTTTGGCGATCGCGTTTCAAGCAGCATACTCGGCCATTTCGCCGGAGCTATTTCAGGCGCCTCCATTGCCCGTGGCACCAGCTTTTTGAAAGAAGAGATGGGCAACAAGATTTTTGCTGACGGGATCAATGTAATTGATGACCCACATCGGCGCCGCGGACCATCGTCAAAACCGTTCGATGGCGAGGGCGTCGCCAATGGAAGACTAGATTTAATCAAAGACGGCACACTGCAATGCTGGATCCTCAATTCTGCATCGGCCCAACAACTCGAACTTACAAGCAATGGCCGGGCTTCCCGCGGAACCGCCTCCCCTCCCGGAGCGTCAACGACCAACCTCTATATGGAAGCCGGTGATGTTTCTGTCACCGATCTCATAAAGGACATTAAGTCAGGTCTGTATATTACCAGTCTCATTGGATTTGGCATAAACGGGCTCACTGGCGATTATAGCCGCGGTGCGTCCGGCTTCTGGATCGAGGATGGTGAAATTCTTTTCCCGGTGTCTGAATTGACGGTCGCTGGAAATCTCAAACAGATGTTTCTGGATCTGACGGCTGCCGATGATCTTGAGTTCCGGCATGGCACCAACGCCCCGACACTTCGTATTGATGGCATGATGGTTGCCGGAACGTGACAGCTGGGTTTACACATGATCACGCGCTCGTCGCGGCCGCAGTGCGTGAAGCTGGCGATATCGCCCGTCGTTATTACAACGGCAATGTCGAAAGCTGGGAAAAAAAGCCGGGTGATCCGGTGAGCGAAGCTGACCTGGCCATCGATAGCTTTTTAAAGGAACGCCTTATGACAGCCCGGCCCGATTATGGCTGGTTGTCGGAAGAAACCGCAGATGATTCCTCTCGACTTGAAAAGTCCCGCGTGTGGGTTGTTGACCCCATTGACGGCACCCGTTCTTTCATCGCGAAGAAACCGGAATTTACCATATGTGCCGCATTAGTAGAAGATGGATTGCCAATCCTTGGCATTGTCTATAACCCCATCCTCGAAGAATTCTACGAAGCAGAATCCGGTCAAGGTGCGTTTTTGAACCATGAGAAAATTACCTGCAATACCCGAACTGATCTGGACGGCGCGACACTCCTGACCAGCCGCAAGACATTCGAATGGCACGGCTGGATAGAAGAGGTGCCTGGCGCTTCCTTCAGCCATGTGAACTCCATCGCTTATCGCATGGTGAAAGTGGCCTCCCGTCATGTGGATGCGTCCTTGTCGTTTGCGGCAAAAAGTGATTGGGATATCGCCGCGGCGGATATCATTCTTTCCGAAGCCGGCGGTTTGTCGACTACGACGTCCGGAGATCCGCATTTTTATAATCGGGATACTGTTGTGCATCGTAATGTAATTTCCTGCGGCAAATCACTGCATCCCCGGCTTATGGAAATGCTGACCAGTTTTGGCAATGAAAAAAAGAACTGAGTTTCTGGTGCATTCTATATCCGACAACTTGGAAAGAACCTTGAACTTCCCCATAATAATTGCTAAATGACCGGAACATCTGTAATTTGCCTTTAGGTTCCTTTCTAGTGCGAGAAGATGATCATGAAACTTAACAATAAGCTTATTCTTTCCATCCTGGTTCTCTCTCTTGCGGGTTTTGTCAGCGGCTGTGGAAACACATGGCGCGGCGTCAAAGAAGACACCAGCAAAACCATGGATAGTGCTGGCGACGCGGTTGTCAAAGCAGGCGAAAAAATAAAGTCAGAATAACCACCGGTTATACCCTCGTCTGACGGGGTGCAGAACGCCCGCGCTATGCGCTATTAGATTGCCTGCAATCAAGTCCGTAACACCCTGTAATTGATGGTTTTTTTATATTCAAATATGTAAATGAGTTTACGTATTCGCACACCGGATGCCCCATTCGGTAGCTACGAACGCAGATTTCTGCGATTTTCAAGAAAATTAGATAATTATCATGTAATAAAAACCGCAACCGATTCGAATCACCTAAAAATTGACTATATCTCAAAAAAAATTAACCATAGTTCCAATAATTAACCATAAAAATTAACCATAATATGCTGGATTTCCCACAATATTGCAGCTTTTTTTGTTAAATTTTTATGTAATTTTGAGGACCATACAACTAAGCGTTTTGCTTTAAAACAGCGTGATAATCATATTAAACAATGGGTTAGAAAGCATACCTGCCCTAAATAATCCACATTTCGCCACATTTACGCCACATTGACTGCTCCACAAGAGATTCATATTATAAGATTATTAGCGCGTCGACGCAGCGTGACTATTAACTTTTAGCGTCAATTCTATTAACGATTTCGATCTTCTAAAAGGGGAAATAAATATGAAATCTCTACTTAAAACAATGGCAGTAGCGACTGTTCTCGTTTTGACCGCAGCGACAGCACAAGCTGCGACAACAACGTACAATTTAGGTGGCAACGGTGCAGATGCCCTCTCCATGAGCTTCGGCGACTTAACAGTCACGGCGGGTTACAACCCAATACCTGGATCTCCTGCAAATGTAACACAAACAACTGGCGGACTGGGTGTAAACAATCATCACATAGACGATGATCGCGCAGATGGACGCTTTCGTGATGATGTCTTGTACCTTTCTTTCGGATCGGCAGTAGACTTGATAAGCGCAACTTTCACCAGTATCAGTGGAGATCGGTTCTCCTTCTGGGCTGATGTCGACGGCGATGGCCTGGAAAATGGTGAAAAATTTGGCACTCACCTTGATCCATCTGGTAGTACTTACACTTTCACAGGCTCCCTTTTGAAAAATGCTGCTTTGTTTGGGCTTGAAGCAGAACTTAGTGGCAGTGATTGGCGTTTGCAATCCATCACGGTTTCTGCCGTTCCGATTCCTGCCGCTTTACCACTTTTCGGTGCAGCACTTATCGGCATGGGCTTCCTGGCTCGTCGTAGAAAACAGAAAGCTTCTCTGCAAGCTTAATGTAAAAACTATCTACGGATAGACACGGAAACGGCGGTCCTCAGGGCCGCCGTTTTTCATTTTGATCTCATTCTTTTATTCAAAAATTAACAAAATATTTGTCTTCTTGCCCTAGCCTTTGACGAAATTATTTTCAAAGGGCAGAAATATAAAATTCTTCTCCGCGGGCGTAGCCGCCCTCTCATTAGTGCAGAACTTCCCCGCAACGCTCTAATTAGCAGCGAGAAATACAGGCCGCAAAATCCTGTAATTACCGCTCCTTTCGAGATCTGATAAGCAGCTTTCCCGCAGCCCACTCGGACCACGAGCCGGAGAAGCCATTGATCCCCATCAGCTTCTGATAAAATCAGGCAATTGGAATATAGAAAACTACGGCCGCTTCGAATCACTAAAAAAAATTAACTATATTCAATAATAATTAACCATAGTAACCAAAAATTAACTATGTAAAATAACCATGAATTGTTGTATTTTCCACAATATTTACACATTTTTTGTTAAATTTTTATGTATAATTGATGGTTTAGGTGCTGAGCCAATTGCGCCATTTTATCAGATATATGTTATAAATCAACGACTTGACTGGCACTCTTGCCTTAAATAGTACACATTTACGCCACCTTGACGTGCCCCCATCAGGTTCATATTATACGATTAGTTAGTATTCTGGCGCAGTGCACCAATTAACTTTTGCGCCAAATTTTTTACGGTTACGAACTTTTACAAGGGGTAATATATTATGAAATCTTTCTTTACAGCAGCCGCAGTAGCGGGTGTTCTCGCTTTTGCAGCAACAACTGCACAAGCAGCCGTTTACGATCTTACTGGAGGCAATGCTACACAAGGATCCTTTACGGTAAATGATCTGACAATTACATCAGGTAGAGCGATAAACCCGTCCGGACAAGGATACAACAATGCCTATGTTCAGGATTCAGGTAATGTAACCAGAAATACTAATGGTATGGGTGTTCGCAGCGCCGGTGATGGTTCAGGTGAAGTTGATGGATACGGCAACGACGACGTATTGATTTTTTCTTTCGATTCAGCCGTCAAGCTTATCAGTGCTGAATTCACTAACGTAGATTATGAT
Source organism: Sneathiella sp. (assembly GCF_036960985.1). NCBI lineage: Bacteria > Pseudomonadati > Pseudomonadota > Alphaproteobacteria > Sneathiellales > Sneathiellaceae > Sneathiella > Sneathiella sp. Next base: position 24,179 of record NZ_JBALWD010000009.1, read on the forward strand.
GTTTTCACATTGTGGTTTGATGACGACGGAAACGGTAGCCTATATGGAGATCGCGTAGGAACCGGCAACCCAGGCGACCCGTTTGGAGGTCTCTATACGTTTACTTCAGATTATATTGGCACGTTATTTGGATTTGGCGCAGAAAGCTCAAACGACTATTGGCGTGTAGCTTCAATCACTGCAAATTCAATATCTGCAGTTCCAGTTCCAGCCGCTCTGCCGCTCTTCGGTGCAGCACTTCTTGGTATGGGTTTCTTGGCACGTCGTAGAAAACAGAAAGCTGCTCTGCAAGCATAATATACAAACTATCTACGGATAGACGCGGAAACGGCGGTCCTTCTGGGCCGCCGTTTTTCATTTTGATCTCATTCTTTTATCCAAAAATTAACAAAATATTTGTCTTCTTGCTCTAACCTTTGACGAAATTATTTTCAAAGGGCAGAGACATGAAATTCTTCTCAGCGGGCTTAGCCGCCCTCTTATTATTTACCGCTCCAGCTGAAGCGTCAACGGTTTTTGATTTACGCGACAAGGGCGGATGGTCGAATAGCTTTGATTTCAGTGAAGATGGTATTGGCCTTTCCGTATTTACGGGCCGTCAGGATGGCAGCAATGTTACCACCAATGCCAATGACTGGTTGTATCAATCCAACGGCAACGGCTTGGGTATGTATTCTCATGGAAACGGTAAGAATAAAGAAATTGATGGGAAAAATGCCAACGAAGCTGTTCAGTTCCTTTTTGATACCGCGGTGCAACTTGTCAGCATCACCTTTGGTAAAGTCGACGGCAATGATGACTTTGACTTTTATTTCGATGATGGTAGCGGATTAACCGAACAACAGGATGATATTGATATTCCCAACGGTGGAAAATTCTCCTTCGCTGATCTCTGGATCGGCACGCTGTTTGGTATTGGCGCCGATGGCCAGCACGATAACTTTACAATCAAGAAAATCGAAGTCGCGGCTGTTACTGCCGTCCCGCTTCCCGCCGCTTTTCCTCTCTTTGGCGCGGCCCTGCTCGGTATCGGATATATGGCGCGCCGTCGCCGGACGCGAGCGAAACAGCAATAATCTAATTAGGAAATTCCATAAGGGGCGGGCTTCGGTTCGCCCCTTTAGTTTTTAGGCATCGCACCCAGCAAAAGTTCGGGATCCAACCGCTCTTTAAACCAGTTGAGGCGCCAATCCAGATGTGCGCCGGTGGCCCGTCCAGTTTTACCAATCTCGCCGATTTTTGTGCCCTGACGAACAAAATCGCCTACTTTCACATCCAACTTGCTTAAATGCGAATAGACCGAGACTAGGCCATGGCCGTGATCGATCATGACGGTCCCCCCTGTGTAAAAGAGATCTTCTTCAACCATTTTCACCTTGCCATCAGTCGACGCCATGATTGGCGTACCTACTGGCGCCGCCACATCCAAACCAAAATGCGGACGTTTGGGAATATCGTTTAAGATCCGCTGGCTGCCATAGACACCGCTTACCCGTCCGATCGCCGGCCATTGCCATCCGGACAGGTACCATTCCTCTTCGGTATCGACGGCTCGCAATCGGGCAATCTCGCCATTCTCTTTACGAATACGCTTCAAGAATTTCTCACTCGGTGTCACCTTGGATGGTGGTAAGCCTTTTAAGCGTTCTGTCGGATAGCTGCGTTTTTCAATTTTCAGGACGCGGCGTTCCACTTCTCCGGTTGGCAGTTCCACGGTCAGGGTCGCTGTCTCTTTGAAATCCCGGCCAAAACCGAACACAAATCGCCCTGATCCAGCTACTCGAACGGTCGTTCCCGCGAATACAACTTTGGCATCTGGATCTGTTTTACCAAAGATCAGTCCACCCTGTTTGAAATGGCCTTCCAGCTCCACCGGTGCCGCCCAGGCGAGCGCGGGAAACAATACTAAACCGAGTACCAAGCCGAGCCGTATCATAGAAGTTGCCCCTGTTGTGACGGAGGTTTTGCTGCTTTTGACTTTTTAGCAGGCGTTCCTCCCTTACCAAAGACAGCATCGGCCTTGCCATCTTCGAATTCAACAGAGACGCTCCGGCCTGCTTCTGCGGATTTAACCGATGACAACGGCTTACCGCCCTCATCCCAGACAATACTATATCCTCTTTTCAGAACCCGCCTGAACGAGAGGCTTTCCAGCAACCGGCTAACGGCTGCGACGTTATCCTGTGCCCGCTCCTGCTTAACCTTGATAGCCCGCCCCATTCGTCCGTCAAAATTCGCGAGCTGGTCCGTATAATTTCGAATACCACGCTCCAAAATTTGCGGCCGCAAGCGCGCTTCTGCAGATCCGAATTTCTGGGTTTTAACGGCAAGACCGTTCAACATGGATTGACGGAGCCTGTTGTCTAGATGATCCAGATGCTGCGTTTTGTCGGCAATGAAGGAATTAGGATCCCGCAATCCCCGCACCAACCCCACCAGCCGCTCCTGTTTTTCGGAAATAGACCGGCTCAGGCTTTGCTTGGCCCGGCGTTCCAGGTCCTCCACAAAAGCCAGCAACTCGGACCGCACCGGTACCGCCATTTCGGCTGCTGCCGTGGGCGTCGGCGCCCGCTGATCTGACACATAATCGATAAGGGTCGTGTCCGTCTCATGGCCCACCGCGGAAATCAGCGGGATTTTACTCTCCGCCGCCGCACGCACAACGTCTTCTTCATTAAAGGCCCATAGATCTTCAAGGCTGCCGCCGCCACGGGCGACAATAATCAGATCAGGCCGCGGGACATCCTGCCCTCTTTCAAGAGTGTTGAATCCGCGAATGGCCGCTGCAATCTGCGCGGCGGCGGTCTCGCCTTGCACCAGAACCGGCCAAAGCAGGACATGGGTTGGAAACCGATCTCGCAAACGATGCAAGATATCGCGAATAACCGCACCAGTGGGGGAGGTTACCACGCCAATAATTTTTGGAATATACGGCAAAGACTGCTTGCGCTCTGGATCAAACAATCCTTCTGCCGCAAGTTTTTTCTTCCGCTCTTCGAGAAGCGCCATTAAGGCGCCAACACCGGCGGGCTCCATACGTTCGATCACAATCTGATATTTGGAGCGACCGGGATATGTGGTGAGTTTGCCCGTGCAAATAACCTCAAGCCCATCTTCGGGCCGGAATGATAATTTTTGTGCCGTACCCCGCCACATTATTCCATCAAGAACAGCCTTGTCGTCTTTAAGGGCTAGATAAACATGGCCGGAGGCCGCACGCTTCAAACCGGAAATTTCCGCCCGGACGCGAACATGTCCAAAAGCATCTTCAACAGTCCGCTTAAGAGATCCACTTAATTCTGAAACGGTATATTCGTGAATATTGGAGCTATCGTTTTGGAAATTTTCTGACACTATTCGCCTACAAGGTTATTTTGCTGCGCGGCGCGCTATGCTACAAACTCTACACCGTCCATTGGGCGCGGTGAAATACTAAATTTATGCGGAATGAAATGAATATACTGGTAATCGGCTCTGGAGGCCGTGAACACGCACTTTGTTGGTCCCTCAGCAAATCCCCCTTAATCGATACACTTTACTGTGCGCCTGGTAACGGCGGGGTCGAAGAGGTTGCGACATGTGTGCCGATAGCTGTCGATGATATTCCGGCCATTCTGGAATTTTGCGAAACCCAGAATATTGGATTCGTCGTTGTCGGTCCGGAACTACCGCTGGTCCTCGGCCTGGTGGACGCTTTGAGCGCTGCAGGCATCCAGTCCTTCGGCCCCACATCCGCCGCCGCCGCTTTAGAAGGGTCTAAAGGCTTTATGAAAGACCTTTGTCGGGATTTCAACATTCCAACGGCAGCCTATGCCAGATTTACCAACGCGGAATCAGCCAAGGAATATGTTGAGGGCCAATCCCTTCCCATTGTTATCAAAGCCGATGGATTGGCAGCTGGCAAGGGTGTGATTATTGCGGAAACCATGGCAGTGGCGACGACTACCATCGATGATATTTTCGGCGGTCTTTTCGGCGGCGCCGGCGCCGAAATTATCGTTGAAGAGTTCATGGTCGGGGAAGAAGCCAGTTTTTTTGTTCTCACGGACGGCGAAAGTATCCTTCCCCTCGCCACCGCGCAGGACCATAAACCCGTCGGTGACGGCGATACCGGTCCGAACACTGGCGGTATGGGGGCATACTCCCCTGCCCCCGTGATGACCGAAGAAATCACTACGGCGACAATCGAACAGATTATCAAGCCGACGGTTGACGCCATGAAATCGCGCGGCACACCGTTTACTGGCGTTCTTTATGCGGGCCTTATGATTACCGCAACAGGACCCAAACTCATCGAATATAATGTTCGTTTTGGCGATCCGGAATGCCAAGTGCTCTGCGCTCGATTGGACAGTGATTTACTCCCGGCGCTTATGGCAACAGCAACGGGTAAATTACCAAATGTCGAGCTTAAATGGAAACAAGACGCCGCCCTTACTGTTGTCATGGCAGCGAATGGGTATCCTGATGCTTACGAAAAAAATACTGTCATAAATGGCCTGCCCGACGCCAACAGCATTGAGGATGTTACAGTCTTTCATGCTGGCACCCAAAAGCAAGCTGAAAAGATATTAGCCATTGGCGGGCGTGTCCTCGGTATCACAGCAACAGGAAAAACCATTAAACAAGCACAAGAAAAAGCGTATAGTGGCGTTACATCAATTAATTGGCCCCAAGGTTTCTGCCGATCTGATATAGGTTGGCGGGCGGTAGACCGGGAGTATCGGGACCAATAACCAAAAGAAGAGGCATAAATGTCCGAACAAGAAGGCCAGTTTTCTGGCACCATGGAAGTCCGTGAACGGCACAAATTTGAAGTCGGTGTGCTGGAAACCTATTTGAAAAGTAATATCGCCGGATTCCACGGCCCGCTAGAGGTTGCGCAATTCAAAGGCGGCCAATCCAACCCCAGCTATATGCTGACGACCCCGTCGAAAAAATATGTCCTTCGCCGCAAACCACCCGGCAAGCTGCTCCCGTCTGCCCATGCTGTGGATCGCGAATATAGAGTAATAACCGCCTTAAGTAATACTGCCGTACCCGTACCTAAAACCTATTGCCTGTGCGAAGATGAAAACGTCATCGGAACCATGTTCTACGTCATGGAATTCATGGATGGTGATATCGAATGGGATCCGGCTCTCTCCGGTTATTCAAAAGCCAATCGGGTCGGCGTATTTGACAGTATGAACGCCAGCATGGCGGCTTTGCATATGGTTGACTATAAGTCAGTTGGTCTCGAAACTTTTGGCAAACCCACTGAATATCTGGCTCGTCAGATCAGCCGATGGACCAAGCAATATAGGGCGTCAGAAACCGAGACAATCGATGCCATGGATAAATTGATGGAATGGTTGCCGGAGAATATTCCCTCTGGCGAGGAAACCGCAATTGTACATGGCGATTACCGCCTTGATAATACGGTATTGGACAAAGAATCTCATAACGTCATCGCAATTCTGGATTGGGAACTGGCAACTTTGGGCCATCCTTTGGCGGACTTCTCCTATCATTGTATGACCTGGCGCCTGGAACCTGAACTGTTTCGCGGTTTGAAAGGTCTAGATTTGCCCGCGTTAGGTATTCCAACGGAAGAGCAATATGTTGAAGCTTATTGCCAACGCACAGGCCGGGAAAGCATTGAAAATTGGGACTTCTACGCCGCTTATAACATGTTTCGCCTCGCTGCGATTTTGCAGGGGATTGTCGGGCGCATTAAGGACGGGACAGCCTCCAACAAAAATGCAGCCGATGTCACTCAACGTGTCAAGCCTCTCGCCAAAAGAGGCTGGGAGCAAGTTGAAAAAATTATCAAGGGCGCTTAACCGCCTCGCTTTATAAAAAATAAAAAGAACAAGACAGGATAAACTATGAGCGATGGCACGGAAATCATTCCCGTCCGAGAGGTACATCAATTTAATGAAGGCGCCTTATTTGACTATTTGACAGAAAATATTGACGGGTTTTCAGGACCGCTGTCAATCAGCCAGTTCCAAGGCGGCCAATCCAATCCGACATTTTTGCTGCAAACTGCAAATCAGGATTATGTCATGCGCAAAAAACCGCCGGGCGTTTTACTCCCGTCGGCGCATGCTGTAGATCGTGAGTACAAAGTCATCTCCGCGCTACAGGATACAAATGTACCTGTCCCCCGAACCTTCTGTTTATGCGAAGATCCTGACATAATTGGAACAGCATTCTATGTGATGGAAAAAATTGAGGGACGGGTTATTCGCTCACCCGAGATACCAGATATGTCACCGTCCGAACGGGCGGCCACTTATGACGCCATGAATGATGCTTTAGCCCGAATGCATTCCGTCGATGTGAATGCGGTCGGACTTTCGGATTTCGGCAAGAAAGGTAGTTATTTCGAACGACAGATAGGACGGTGGAGCAAACAATACAGGGCTTCCGAGACAGATAATCTGGAAATGATGGAAAATCTTATCAGCTGGCTTCCGGCAAATTTACCGGCCAGCGATGAAACATCAATTGTCCATGGCGATTATCGGCTGGAGAATATGATCCTGCATCCGACTAAGCCAGAAGTATCAGCGATTTTGGACTGGGAGTTATCAACCCTTGGCCATCCTTTGTCAGATCTTGCATATAATTGCGCACCATACCATTTTATCCATCCAAAAAGTGGTGGGTTAGTGAATATGGATTTTGCCGCGACCGGCATTCCGACGGAACAGGCCTATGTGGATGCTTATTGTAAACGGACGGGGCGAGAGGGTATCGACAACTGGGAATTTTACGTGGCCTTTTCATTCTTCCGATTGGCCGCCATTGTCCAAGGCGTTTATAAAAGAGGACTTGATGGCAATTCAAGTTCGAAAGTCGGGCAAGAATACGCGACCTTTGCAAATATGTTAGCAACACGTGGCTGGCAGCAGGTCGAAAGCGTGCAATAACTGGTCGCCTTTAAGATCATCAAGCAATAATTTAGCGATTATCGTCATTTTAGCTACCGGAATTTGAAGTGTTTTCGACACAGCTTCTCGGGAGGAAATGACGATGTCGCAAGAGTCCTATTCTCATCCACGTAAAATTGGCCCCAAAGGCGATTTTTCACTTAAGCCTGATGGAACACCTGATGACAATGATCGGGTCGAAATTGGCCCCACTCAGTTAGCGTTTGATGAATGGGCTGACGCCGGCCTGGAAATTCCCAACTTGCCTCGTATGCGAGAACAACGTTTGGCGCGCCTGGCAAAAGCGTTGAGGGATCGCGATTATGGCGGAATCTTACTATATGATCCTCTCAATGTGCGCTTTGCCTCTGACACAACGAACATGCAGTTATGGGCGTCCCATAACCCGTTTCGCGCCTGTTTTGTCTCCGCCGATGGATATATGGTGATCTGGGATTTTAAAAATGAGGATTTGCTGACAGCCTTTAACCCTTTGGTAAAAGAAACGCGCAGCGGTGCCTCTTTCTTCTATTTTACCAAAGGCGACAAAACCGAGTATTACGCTAATAAATTTGCCGGTGAAATCGACGAGCTGATGCGCGCCCATGCAGGTGGCAATCGTCGGTTGGCCGTTGATAAAATTCAAATCCAGGGACTGCGTGCGCTCGAAGCAGTGGGTCTGGAGATTTTCGAAGGCGAAGAGGTCACAGAAAAAACCCGCGCGGTGAAACAGGATGAAGAAATCAAGGCCCTTAAATGCGCTGTCCACGCCTGTGAAATGTCTATGTATGAAATGCAGCACATGGCGCGACCAGGCCTGACCGAGAATGATGTATGGGCCGTCCTACATGCAGAAAATATCCGGCGCGGCGGGGAATGGATTGAAACCCGTATTCTCGCATCTGGACCGCGTAGTAATCCGTGGTTCCAGGAATGCGGGCCGCGGGTAATCGGCAATAATGAACTGCTGGCATTCGATACGGACATGGTGGGATGTTTCGGCATGTGTTCCGATATATCCCGCACCTGGTTTCTGGGCGATGGCATACCCACAGATGAGCAAAAGCATCTGTATCAACACGCTGTTACTCACATTCAGGAAAATATGAAACTGTTGGGGCCGGGCGTTCTCTTTAAGGACATTGTCCACGGAGGTCATTTTCTAGCACCGGAATTTGTATCGTCTCGATATTCCGTCAAAATGCACGGTGTTGGGCTCTGTGATGAATGGCCTCATATTGCATATCCTGAAGATTATGATGAGGGGGCATTCGAGTATGCCTGCGAACCTGGCATGGTGTTTTGCGTTGAAGCCTATGTCGGCGCCAAAGGCGGTAACGAAGGTGTAAAGTTAGAAGAGCAGGTTCTCATTACCGAAGATGGTTTCGAGAACATGACCAACTATCCATTCGAGGAAATTTTGCTGAGTTAGCCTTATTGCTCGGCTGACTCAATTCTAAGATTCGCCCAGCGCTTGACACATTCTGTTGGCTCTAAAACCAAACCCGCCGTGTCTCCGAGACCTGATATCGGTTTCATTCCGCTATAGGCGACGAGGTCCTGGGTCAGCCACTCACAGGGATCCAGGCTTTCGTATTGGTACAAAAAACCAGCCACGACAACAATAATGCCCAGCATGATCCAACCTAGTAATTTAATCATTTTTCGTTAGCCCAGTTAATCGATCTTTCTCAGGAACACGCCTGTATATAGGAAATTAGGGTGGAACGCCTAACAAAAACTGTACCAGCGGCAGGAGTAGACAAAAAAGAAAGCTTCCGTCGTTTCGGAAGCTTTCCCTTTGATTTTATATGATAATTTTCTGATTAATCGAACTCAGTCATATTTCTTCAATTCCAGGCGACCGATCTGATTACGATGCACCTCGTCCGGCCCATCGGCCAGACGCAATGTCCGTGAATGGGCATAGGCTTCAGCGAGACCGAAGTCTTCACTTACCCCGCCACCACCATGTGCCTGAATTGCCCAATCGATAATTTTACCGGTGATAGTCGGAGCGACCACCTTGATCATGGCGATTTCTGCTTTAGCTGCCTTATTGCCAACAGTGTCCATCATGTAAGCCGCTTTCAGGGTCAGCAAACGGGCCTGCTCGATCATGGCACGGGATTCTGCAATCCGCTCCAAGGTAACAGTTTGCTCCGCAACTGGCTTACCGAAAGCCACCCGTGACTTCACACGGATACACATTTTTTCCAAGGCCCGTTCCGCGACACCGATCTGGCGCATACAATGATGGATGCGGCCCGGGCCAAGACGCCCTTGTGCAATTTCAAAACCACGGCCTTCGCCGAGCAGAATATGATCTGCCGGAACGCGCACGTCTTTGAATTCGACTTCCGCATGCCCATGCGGTGCGTCATCATATCCGAACACAGGCAAGAAACGTTTAACATCAATACCCGGCGTATCCATGGGCACAACGATCATGGATTGCTGAGTATACATAGAAGCCGTCTTGTCGGTCTTCCCCATGAAAATCAGAACCTTACAGCGCGGATCGCAAGCGCCGGAAGTCCACCATTTGGTGCCGTTGATGACATATTCGTCGCCGTCACGGGTTATATCTGATTCAATATTGGTGGCGTCTGACGAGGCAACAGCCGGTTCCGTCATGGCAAAAGCCGAGCGAATTTCACCGTTCAATAATGGCTTCAACCAACGGTCCTTCAGCTCTTCATTGGCGTAGCGTTCGAACACTTCCATATTACCGGTATCTGGCGCCGAGCAATTGAAAACTTCCGGTGCAAAAGTTACCCGCCCCATAATTTCACATAGTGGCGCATATTCCAGATTGGTCAGACCGGCGCCCCGGTCACTTTCCGGCAAGAATAGGTTCCAAAGACCGGCGGCTTTCGCTTTTACTTTCAGATCCTCGATGATCTGTGTGGGCTCCCACCGATCACCCTGGTTAACTTGTTCTTTAAAGACATGTTCGTTCGGATACACATGTTCATCCATAAAGGACTGAACACGGTCCTGCAGTTCTTTCACTTTGTCTGAATATTCGAAGATCATAGCGATTTCCTTTTTTGTTTTTATTGATTTACTAGGTTTTTAATTTCCTAGCGTCGCGCCTGAAAAAAAGTCTTCAAGAGCGCCGCTGATTTTGTTTCCTGAATGCCCCCATATATCTCCGGTTTATGACGACAAGAGGGCTGATCAAAAATTCGGGCGCCATATTCTACCCCGCCCCCTTTGGGATCATAGGCCCCAAAGTATAACCGGCGAATGCGGGCCAAAGAGATTGCCGCGGCGCACATGGGACACGGTTCCAAGGTGACATACATATCGCAAGTCACCAGTCTTTCACTACCGACCATATTCCCTGCGGCCCGAATTGCAAGCATTTCGGCATGGGCAGTGGGATCGTGGCGGCCGACCATCTGATTGCCGCTATTGGCAACAACACGGCCGGTTTTGGTATCGACAATCACCGCCCCCACAGGGACTTCATTGCGGTTTGCCGCCAATTCCGCAGAATTCAGGGCCATTTCCATATAATCGACAAGTTCGTAATCCATGATCGCAACCTCGCAAGATGAGGCCCAACCGTCAAGGCTGAACAGGGTCTCGTGAAAATTAATTTTCGTCCAAACCAACAGGATTATTGAGTTGTTAAGTCAGGAGGACTAAAAGGAAGCATGACTATTCCTCTTATTGGCATCACCCTCGATTCCGAAGATCCGGGTGGCTATTCAAATATGCCGTGGTACGCCCTTCGGCAAAATTATGCGGATGTTATCACTGCCAGCGGCGGATTGCCGCTTGCCCTGCCGCATGAGCCCGATCAGGTCGACGCCTATCTGGAGAAGCTGGATGGCCTTGTGGTGACCGGCGGCGCGTTTGATGTTGATCCAAGTATGTTCGGTGCAACCACCCGGCATGATACGGTCGTCACCAAGGATCGGCGGACCGAGTTTGAAAAAAATATGGCACAAGCCATGCTGGACGCAGACAAGCCCGTCCTTGGTATTTGCGGCGGTCAGCAACTCTTGCATGTTATTTTAGGCGGAACCCTCATCCAGCATATCCCCGATGAAGTTGACGATGCCCTCGCCCATGAGCAGCCCAATCCGCGGACGGAAGCCGGACATGATGTGGCGGTTGTCCCAGGGACATTATTACATCGTATTGTTGGAACAGAAACACTGGACGTCAATAGCGCCCACCATCAAGCGGCCAAAGATATCAGTGATAATATTACAGTAAATGCCGTCGCACCTGACGGCGTCATTGAAGGTATTGAAGATAACCGATATAAGTTCTGCCTTGGTGTCCAATGGCACCCGGAGTATCTTATATCAGATGGCGACAAACAGATACTTGACGCATTTATCGCCGCATGTGAAACCAACCAATGACCGATACTGAAATCAAGAAAGAACGGATTGCCAAACGTATGGCCCGCGCCGGATTATGCTCTCGCCGGGAAGCCGAGCGCTGGATCGAAGACGGACGGGTCACGGTCAATGGCAAGAAACTCGATACACCAGCCTTCACCGTATCCGAACGTGACTATATTATGGTCGATGGCAAGGATATCCCCAAGACGGAACGACCACGGTTATGGCGCTACCATAAACCACAAGGACTGGTCACCAGCCACAGCGACGAAAAAGGCCGGGATACGGTTTTTGATAAATTACCGGATGAGCTACCCCGTGTTATTTCAGTCGGCCGCCTAGATCTCAATTCGGAAGGTTTACTGCTGCTCACCAATGATGGTGAGCTGGCCCGCAAGCTCGAACTCCCGGCGACCGGCTGGAAGCGCAAATACCGGGTGCGCGTGCATGGCCATCCACGCGAATCTGATATAGTGAAACTCGGTAAGGGCCTGACCATCGAAGGCGTCCGCTATGATGCCATCGAGGCAACGATTGACAGTGCAAAAGGCGCCAATTCCTGGATGACCATTTCACTGCGCGAGGGCAAAAATCGGGAAATTCGGAAAGTCATGGAGCATCTCGGCTATACGGTCTCCCGTCTGATCCGCGTCTCCTACGGGCCGCTTCTCCTGGGTGATCTCAAGGCCGAGGCTGTTGAAGAGGTGAAATCAAAAATTCTCCGCGACCAAATGGGTGTGGAGAAATTCGAAGAAGCCGAAGAGTTGCTTCAACCCGGACAACGACCACCGCGCGGCAAGCGCGGCGACAATGCCAAAAAACCGTCGAAAACAGACGTTCCTAAAATGGACGAAAAGAAACGGCGAACCTTGAAAGCGCGATCTTCCTCAAAAAGAGTACGATAATGCGCATCGTTGGGGGTGATTTTCGTGGCAAGAAACTCATCTTGCCCACAGACCAGCGAATTCGCCCCACATCCGACAGAACCCGGGAAAGCCTTTTTAACATCCTTGGCCATGATTCAGATTGCCGGACGGACAAGGGCCCGCTTCCCATTGGCGCGCGCGTTCTTGACATTTTTGCCGGCACGGGAGCTTTGGGATTAGAGGCTCTCTCGCGCGGTGCAAGCCATGTCACCTTTATGGATAATCACCCAGACAGCCAAAGACTGCTGCGGGAGAATGTCCAGCATTTCAATGCGGGCCGATCGGCCGATATTCTCCAGCGCGATGGTAGCAATCCGGGCCACCCGGGAACGCCCTATGATCTGATCCTCATGGATCCCCCCTATAATCAGAACCTTGTAGAACCTTGTGTCCGTTCTTTGTTGGCGAATGACTGGCTTCGAGATGGCGCTGTTCTAGTGATAGAACTGGCGGCCAAGGAAGCCTATACGCCTCCATCTGAATTTACGCTGATAAAGGACAGAAAATACGGGGCCGCACGGCTTGTCTTTTTGAAACTCCTCTAGGGTCAGGATCCTAGCGATCAATATGACGGTACTTTGCAAATTGCGCGTCGATCAACGCCAGCCTTTCGTCAAAAGACGGTAATTTCGAAAAATCCAGCAACGGTTCGATCAAGGGATCGAAGGCGCGGTTCTGAAATTCAAGCGATAAACTCAATCTTGGACCTGACGCGTCTGCCGTGTACTCACCTCCCCAATGATATAGATCCTGTGCCCAACCAAGTACCGATCCTGCCCGGGCAGGCAAGGCGACACCCTTTGTCAAATCTATCTCATCAGATCCCGTCTGCGCGGTCCGTGGAAGGACGTACATACCGCCATTTTCAGGTGTCGTATCGGTAAGGGGCAGCCAAAGAGAGAGGCTCATTAAAATTTTGTCGCCGCCAATATCAAACACCGTATCCGCATCACAATCACGATGTGGCGACCAGCCCGCCTCACCGGGCGCCGCAAGATGCCAGGCCCAAAGGTTGGGAAGGATCGCATATTTATCCCCCAGAAAATGCCCAATTAAATGCGTCAGTCGATGGAACAGGTGCCAGGGCTGATCATAGAGATAGATATATACGGGAGGAATTTTCTCGTCCCGAAAATGCAAAAGCGCGTTCCGCACAGGCACCAATTCCGCTTCTGTAAAGACGGGAGGCATTTGAAAATACCCCTCGTCATGGAGCGCACTTGCCAAACGCTCCTTGTCCGTGTCCAGAAAAACCAGCGGCGGGGGTGATCCGTCAGTGCCAACCGTTAATCCCGGTGCCAGCTTAAGCCAAGCCTCTTTCCCCAGGGGTTTACGCATATTGACCCGCGACAAAACCTGATGACCACGCCCATTGAAAATTATATCCGCCTAGAAACCCTGTCACATCAACAGCCTCGCCGATAAAATATAATCCCGGCGCTTTTTTCGCTTCCATGGTTTTCGAACTCAATTCCGCTGTGCTGACACCTCCAACTGTAACTTCGGCCTTTCGATACCCCTCCGATCCGTTGGGGGTGATTTCAACCTGCTTAAGGGACGCGACAATATTTCCGATCACTTTGTCGGAGCAATTTCCTATTTCCGGCGCAGTAACCAAGTCTCCCAACAGCTTTGGGATCAATCGGCTCGCCAGATACTCCGACAGGATTTTGACCATGTGCGATTTTGGGTGTTGTTGCCGCAAATCCTTCAGATGGCTTTCCAGATCCAAATCAGGCAAGAAATCAATTATGAGGGACTGGCCAAGCTGCCAAAACGACGAGATTTGGAGAATAGCCGGGCCGCTTAAGCCGCGATGAGTAAAGAGCAAGTTCTCCCGGAAACGGGTTTTTTGGCAGCGAATTTCCACATCGGCAGAAATCCCGGCAAGGCCGGCGAACCGCTCCATATCCGCCGCTTCAAACGTCAAGGGCACCAACCCGGGGCGGGGCGTCGCCAGGTCCAGGTCAAAAGCAGCGGCCACCCGATAGGCAAAATCGTTGGCACCCATTTTTGGAATGGATAACCCGCCGCTGGCGATGACCACGCTCTGGGCAGTAATCACCTGATCCCCGGCCATAATCTCAAACAATTCCCCGCGCTTTTTGATTTTATCGGCGCCGGCATCGCACCATATCGCAACATTGGCACGTTCGCAGGCCGTTTCCAGCATCTGTATTATCTGGGACGCGCTGCTGTCACAAAAAAGCTGTCCGAGTTTTTTCTCGTGATAGGCAATGCCGTCGGCTTCGACCATGGCAATAAAGTCGGATTGGGTGAATTGCCGCAAGGCGGACTTACAAAAATGCTTATTCTGTGAGACGAACCGGTCCGGGGCCGCAAACATGTTGGTAAAATTGCAGCGGCCACCACCGGAGATCAGTATTTTCTGCCCGGTTTTTCGCGCTTTTTCCAAAATCAGCACCCGGCGCCCGCGCCGACCAGCTTCTATACCGCACATCAGTCCCGCCGCACCGGCACCGATGATGACAACATCAAAATTTTGAGATGATCCGGCGGACATTACGCAAACTTCCTGAAGACTTGTGACGCGACCGTTTTAGCGACGACCGAATAATTTTTCAATGTCACTCAATTGCAGCTCCACATATGTCGGCCGACCATGATTGCATTGTCCGCTATGGGGCGTGACTTCCATTTCTCGCAAGAGAGCGTTCATTTCATCAATATTGAGGCGCCGCCCCGCCCGTACCGAGCCGTGGCACGCCATGGTTGCGCAGACATCATCCAGACGATCTTTCAGAGCCAAGGCCGTATCAAGTTCGCCCAAATCGTCCGCCAAATCCTGAACCAGTCCTTTGATATTACACTCACCCAGCATGGCGGGTGTTTCGCGAACAACAATGGCACCAATTCCGAAAGGCTCCAGCACGAGCCCCATTTCAGAAAGCTCCTCTGCCCGTTCGGCGATGCGATTGGCCGCAACCTCATCAAGCTCGACGACTTCTGGCAACAACAATATCTGCCGCGCCACGTCCTTTTCCGCCAGTTGTTTCTTCATGCGCTCCATCACCAGGCGCTCATGGGCGGCATGCTGATCGACAAGGATGAGACCGCTTGTGGTTTGCGAGACGATATATGTTTCGTGCAGCTGGCTGCGGGCGGCCCCCAGGGGATAGGCCTGCAATTCCTGCACTTGCCCGTGCTGTTCCGGTGATAACGGGCTGCCGGGAGCTTGCGGCTGTCCCGGTGACGATAAAGGCGCCTGATAGGCATAGGCTTGATCCGCCAGCCCGTGGGTCATGCCGCCACCGGCACCTTCGCGCCATTGCCCATGATCTGCATTTTGCACCCGAGACTGAAAAGGCAGGGGCATTGACTGAGCCTGAAAAGCCCCAAGTGCCTGGCCCGAAATTGTCGACGACGCGCGATGCCCCTGCTCCGCCAAGGCATGTCGTAATCCGCCGACGATCAGGCCGCGGACACCGCCGGCGTCACGAAACCGCACTTCAGCTTTGGCTGGATGAACGTTTACGTCCACGTGATCGGCGGGGACATCCAGAAATAACGCCAGCAACGGATGACGGTCGCGGGCCAGTAGGTCCATATAGGCGCCGCGCACCGCGCCCGTGAATAATTTGTCGCGCACCGGGCGGCCATTGACGAACATGAACTGCATGGTGGCGTTACCGCGGTTAAAGGTTGGCACGCCTGCATAACCGGACAGTTTCACTCCGTCGCGCTCAGCGTCGATCTTGATCGAATTATCGGCAAAATCCCGGCCCATTATGGCGCCAAGACGATCAAGCCAGGCCTCGAACATATCACCTTGTGCAGAATTAACCCGCAAGGCGACCCGCTTTTCATCGGCCAAGGTAAACGCTATGGCCGGATAAGCCATGGCCAAGCGGCGGATCACATCAAGGGCCGCGCCAAACTCGGAGCGGACTGTTTTCAAAAACTTCAACCGAGCGGGCGTCGCAAAGAAAATATCCCGAACTTCCACGCGTGTCCCTTGCGGGGCGCCAACCGGCTCCAAAGTACCCTTGCGTCCGCCTTCGACGGACAAGGTCCAGGCGTTTTCATCACCGTCATTCCGGCTGGTGATGGTCATCCGACTCACCGAGGCGATGGACGGAATGGCCTCTCCGCGAAATCCCAGATTCTGAATATGCACAAGGTCATCGTCTGGCAGTTTCGACGTGGCATGCCGTTCAAAACACAGTTCAAGCTCTGCCGCATTCATGCCCCTGCCGTTATCGGTGACTGTTATCAAGGTGCGCCCGCCTTCGCGCATCACCACATCAATTTTCGTTGCCCCCGCATCGATGGCGTTCTCCACCAGTTCTTTAACAGCGGACGCAGGTCGTTCAACCACTTCACCGGCAGCTATCTGGTTGACGATATTTTCTGGAAGACGTCGGAGTGTCATTTTTTACCTTGCGGGTTATCCCTCCCCGTTACTAGCAAATTTCTGACATTTATCCTAGAACTACGAAGAATTAAGCCAGTAGAAAAACTACTGGCTCATTATGCCCGCCCCTTTGGGTTCAAGATCAACCGGCTTTCCCACAACGACGACAATCATGTTCTCCGGATCAAGGAGTTTTTGGGCGACGCGCTTCACATCATCAAGTGTCACGGCGTTAATCAGATCCGCCCGTTGTTGCAAATACTCTGTCGGCAATTCATTCATTTGCATGGCAACCATAATGCCGGCGATGCTGGCGTTCGATGACAGACTGAGCGGGAAGGATCCATTGAGGTAGGTTTTAGCGCCCGCAAGCTCTTCTGCAGTAACACCGTCCGCCCGGATTTCCGCCACAAGCCCGCCAACCAGTTCCAACGCCTCCTTGACCGACGCATTACTGGTGCCGAAACCACCCATTTGCAACGCCGAGGATTCCATTGGATAGAGATAACTATAAACCGAGTATACCAACCCCCGTTTTTCCCGAATTTCATCGGTCAGACGAGATTCAAATCCGCTGCCGCCCAGAATATAGTTCAAGACATACGCCGCGTAATAGTCCGGATCATCCCGTTTGATGCCTTGGCCGCCAAAAATCACAATACTTTGCGGGATATCCTGATCGATAATTTTCACCGTGGCCTCGCGCAACGGCGCTGTTTCTGCCACCTTCGACGCCACCGCAGTGTCCGGCAACCCGCCGAAGGTTTTATCAAGAAGTCGTTTCAGGTCCTCTTCGCCTATATCGCCAACAACACTAATCACCATATTATCTTTGGCCAGCCGTGTTGTCGCAAATTCAACCAAATCTGCTTTGGTAACCGCCGACATGGTTTCAATCGTCCCTTCAGACGGCTGACTATAGGGGTGGCCTTTAAAAGCAATGTCAAACCAGGCGCGACCGGCAAGACTATTTGGGTCTGATAATTTGCGGTTCAGCGAGGTCAAAATCTGGGCCCGTATTCTTTCAACCGGCTCCTCATCAAATCGTGGCTCGGTAATCGCCAAGCCAAACAGGCGAAAGGCTTCATCCGTATTCTCACTGAGGGTCTTCAAATTGCCCGAATACGTATCTTTTCCGGCGTCAAAGTTGAGTTTTATGGCCAGATCAGAAAGCCGCTCCTGAAAACTGATACTATCCAGATCTCCAGCCCCTTCATCCATGGTTGCCGATGCCAGATGAGCAATCCCGGCTTTATCCGCGGGATCCAGACTGGCGCCGCCCTGCCAGGCAACTTTCATGCTGACAATGGGGATGGAGCGTTCTTCAACGAGCCATGCTTTTATGCCACCCGGGGTCACAATTTCGCGTATTTCAGCCGCGACAGCCGATACGTAAGTCGTGCCATAAAAAACGAAACAGGCAAAAACCGCGATGAGAAACCGATGCTTTTTCATGGATTTTCCTTAACTTTCGTCTGTATCGGGAAGCAACCGGCCGACAACCGAGCGGCGTTCATCAAACATACTGTTCGCCGCCTTCTGTACGTCTTCAGCAGTGACTTCAGAAATATGCTGCGGCCAGTTGACAATATCGTCAATGGTCTCGCCATTGGCCAATGAAGCACCAAATATGTTGGCCGCGCCGCGGACACTGTCGCGGGCATAAACAGCCTCCGCCATCAGGTTACGCCTGGCGCGATCAAGCTCCGCGTCCGTCACACCATTGGTTTGAATGTCCGTGATGATATCATGCACGGCCCCTTCAATCTCTTCCAGCGTATGACCGGAAGACGGGCTGCCGTAGAAGACAAACGTAGAGTTATCAATATTTCCTGAGTTGAAATACGCTCCAGCACCGGAGGCAATTTTGTCCGTGACGACTAAACCCCGATACAGGCGGCTTGTGGTGCCTCCCCCCAGGATTTCACTCAATACTTCCAATGCCCGATTATTTTTTGCGTCCGCTTTCTGATCAAGCGGCATCAGATAACTCTGTCGCCAGGACGGTTGCCGAACACGCTTGTCTTTCATTTCAACCACGCGTTTGGCCAGCTGCGGCGGCTCCTGTACCCGTTTTCTTTCGGGAAGGTCAACGGCCGCAATCGGCCCATAATGTTCGCGCGCAAGTTCAAACACTTCTTCCGCATCAACATCGCCGGCAACAATCAATATGGCGTTATTGGGTGCATAGTATTTCTTGTACCAGTCGATGGCATCCTGAGTAGTTAGTTTTTCAAGCTCCTGGCGCCATCCGATGACAGGGGTGCCGTAAGGATGCGCCAAATATTGCGCCGCCTGAAACTGTTCGCCAAACAAGCCGCCCGGATTATTGTCCGTGCGTTGTGAGCGTTCTTCAAGAACGACTTTTAGTTCCGGACCCACCGCTTCATCATTGAGCACCAGATTGGCCATGCGATCCGCTTCCATCTCCATGAATAATGGCAGCTTGTCGACGCTCACATTCTGGTAATAGGCGGTATAATCCTGAGACGTGAAGGCATTTTCCTGACCGCCATTCTTGGCGACGATCTTCGAAAACTCACCGGGTTTCAAGGTCTTGGTTCCCTTGAACATAAGATGCTCAAGGAAATGCGCGATACCGGATTTAAGCGGGGCTTCGTCCGCGGCCCCCGCCTTGTACCAAACCATATGAGTCACGACAGGCGCCCGGTGGTCTTCAATGACGACGACTTCCAGTCCATTCTCCAGAACAGTGGTTTTTGGATCAAATAATTTCGGAATTTCTTCATCACCTACAGCCCGTTGCAGGCCGCTAAAGGTCATCACCGATACCAGGATCGACATCACAATTAGTTTCGGTCGCATTCTCATAGACATCCTCCAGACACTGTACCCGATATCCATGATTAAAGACGCTACCGGAATAATTACAAGGCAATTATGCACATATATTTGTGAAGTGATCGGGCAAAAAACAAGTGTTGCTCATTATTTCAAATGAAATTGACCCGTGTTTTAGCCGATTAGTCGAAGAGACCTTCAAGAAGGGCACGCTTCCGCCGTTCGATCGTTGGGGTCGCCGGGCCATCGGCAGGGGTCTCGCCCAGGGCTGCATTTTCCTGCAACCGTTTTTTCTCTTGGCTCGGGTCAACCACGGTTCCAAACGGAGGCTGATCTTGCCAAAACATGACCTTTTCCATAAAGGTTTCATCATTTTCGGTGAGGATAATTGTCTCGTCATCGACAATTTTCCGAATGCCCGGATCTGCATTTTCCGCCCCGGCTTCCCGCAGCAGGGCAAGCTCACCCGCAGAAACACCGGCTGCCTGAGCTTCCGCCGGAGTCACAGAGGCCGTATTGACCTGAGTTCCGAGCAGGGCCACTTTTGCCGCATTGTCGGACAGTGCGTCCTGCGGTCCCTTGGTTCCCGGGGCTGGCGGACGCAATGAAAAATCGGGAGGAATAATCAGCGGCGCTTTGGTAATAACCGTAAATTCGTCAGGGCCTTGCTTGCCACTCATACCAAGAGCTTGCTTCGTACTATCGCAGCCCGTAAGAGCTATCGCTCCCAAGATTACAAGTCCAAAAAGGCGGCCTGACAACATCATTTCGTACTTTCCCTTACTCATTCGTCAATTTTACCGGATTTTTTGCCCTGAAACAAGTTTTCCAGCAATAACAAGATGACACCGCATACAATGGCCATATCTGCGACGTTGAAAGCAGGCCATCGCATAAAAATCAGATCGAAATCAAAGAAATCGGCAACAGCACCGTAATGTATCCGATCGATAATATTTCCGATGGCGCCCCCCAGCACCAATCCAAGGCCGATAGATAAGGGCTTGTTTGTGGCTTTTTTAAGCCAAACCAAAACAACGATGGAAATCACGACCGAAATTCCGATCAATATCCAGCGCGTCGTATCCCCGCCAGCAAACATGCCGAAACTCACACCTCGGTTCCAAACCATAACCAGATTGAAAAAAGAGGTTACCTCGATGCCCGCCGGATACTGTTCCATCAGGCCAACAAGATAAGTTTTACTCACCTGATCAACAATGACGATGGCTGCTGCGATCAAAAACCCCAAACGGAACATAAAGATTAAGCCTCTACCGGAAAATCAAGAGTGGAGACAACATCTGCACATCGCACGCATAGATCATCATGCGTTTCATGCGATCCTACTTCCGCAAGAATTTTCCAGCACCGCCCACATTTTTCACCATCTGCCAATGCCGGCACCACCGCAACACCGGGGACTTCCTCCAAGGTGAACGCGCCTTCCGGTGCTGCGGCAACCTGCAAGTCGACGCCCGACGTGATGCAGATATCCGCAAGGTCCAACCCCTCAAGAATGGGTGCGAAATCAGCCGATATATAGACCGTTGGCGCCGCTTGCAGGCTGGAGCCAATCCGTTTCTCTCGCCGTTCAACTTCCAAAGCCCCGGTAACGACACGTCGAAAAGCTCGGATTTTAGACCATTTTTCGTCCAGCGCGTCATTGCGCCAGTTCGAAGGGATCGTCGGAAACTGCCGAAGATGAACACTGCTGTCTTCTCCAGGAAAGCGGGTAAGCCAGGTTTCTTCTGCCGTAAAGACCAGCATCGGTGCCAACCAAGCGGTCAGACAATGGAACAACTGATCGAGGATGGTCCGAGCAGCCCGACGGCGCGGGTCATTCTGTCCGTCGCAATACAGGACGTCTTTTCGAATGTCGAAATAGAACGCCGACAGCTCGAGCGTACAGAAATTATGGATCGCAGAAAAAAGTTTGCTGAATTCGTAATTGTTGCTGTTGTGGCGGATCATCTCGTCAAGTTCAGACAGACGATGAAAAACCCACTGCTCCAGTTCGGGCATGTCAGCGACATCCATTTTCTCAGCTTCGTCCCAGTCATCAAGATTGCCCAGGATAAACCGCAGGGTGTTGCGAAGACGGCGATAGCTGTCCACCTGACCTTTGACGATCTCATTTCCGATCCGCATATCTTCCGAATAATCGGACGCGACAACCCACAGACGAAGAATATCCGCACCATTCTGGTCAATTATTTTTTGCGGGGCGACAACATTTCCCAGGGATTTGGACATTTTGCGTCCCTGGCCGTCCATCACGAAGCCATGGGTCAACACCGCATCATAAGGCGCCCGTCCCCGGGTTCCGCATGATTCAAGCAAGGAAGAATGGAACCAGCCCCGATGCTGATCCGTTCCTTCCAGATAGAGCGAAGCTGGCCATTGCAGCTCCGGCCGGTTTTCCAGTGTGAAAGCATGGGTACAGCCTGAGTCAAACCAAACATCCAGAATATCCGTGGCCATTTCAAAATCATCTGCGTCGTGTTCAGTCCCCAAAAAGCGAGAGGCAGGGGATGAATACCAGGCGTCTGATCCTTCCGCTTCCATGATGTCAAGAATACGAGCATTGACCGTCTCATCGCGTAAGAGTTCACCGGTTTCTTTTGACGTGAACACGGTAATTGGTACGCCCCATGCACGTTGCCGAGATAGCACCCAGTCCGGGCGTCCCGCGATCATGGCATGAATGCGGTTTCTCCCGGCAGCCGGATACCATTTTGTATCATCGATTGCTTTCAGGGCGGTCTCCCGCAGACCATTGGTTTCCATCGAAATGAACCACTGACTGGTATTGCGGAAAATAAGCGGTGCTTTCGACCGCCAGGAATGTGGATAGGAATGCACAAGTTTCCCGCGCTTCAACAAGGCGCCTGCTTTTTCAAGCTCATCCGCCACGCCTTCATTACATTTATACACATGCTGTCCAGCGAACATCGGTACATGCGCGAAGAAAGTCCCGTCTTCGCTGACGGTTTGGGGAATTTCGATGCCGTGGATCAGGCCGACTTCATAATCTTCCTGACCATGACCTGGCGCCGTATGCACGAAACCCGTACCCGCATCTACTGTCACATGATCGCCGCTGATCAGCGGCACGTCAAAGTCATATCCCTGACCGTTAAACGGATGCTGGCAAATAACGTCTTTAAAGGCGTCGCCCTTGCCTTCCCAGATGACATCAACAGCGGTAATTCCCGTTTCCTTTTTTACATCTTCCAACAATTCAGCGGCAACAAACATTTTCTCACCGACAACCGCCAACGATCCCTCATCTGTATCCGTGACTTTAAATCCCACATAGTCCATTTCAGGGCCGTAGGAAATGGCGCGGTTGCCGGGCATGGTCCAGGGTGTTGTTGTCCAGATAACGATTGTCGCGCCCATAAAGTCATTAGGACCACTTTTCACAGGAAAGCGCACATGAATGGTGGTTGACGTATGGTCATGATATTCAAGTTCGGCTTCCGCCAACGCGGTCTTTTCGACGGGTGACCACATCACCGGTTTCGAGCCACGGTACAAGCCGCCGTTCATGGAGAACTTCAAAAGCTCGCGAACGATCTGGGCCTCCGCATCAAAGCTCATGGTCGTATAGGGTCGTTCCCAATCTCCAATCACGCCAAGCCGCTTGAATTCTTCTTTTTGCACTTCAACCCAATGGGCGGCAAATTCCCGGCATTCTTTGCGAAATTCGACAACAGGGACTTCGTCTTTGTCTTTACCGGCTTTGCGGTATTTTTCCTCGATTTTCCATTCGATGGGAAGACCATGGCAATCCCAGCCCGGCACATAATGCGAATTTTTGCCCATCATTTGCTGCGACCGGCTGATCACATCTTTCAGGATCTTGTTCATGGCATGACCGATATGCAAATTCCCGTTAGCATAGGGAGGACCATCATGAAGAATAAATTTCTCACAGTCCTTTGACTGTTCGCGCTGACGGCCAAACAGATCCATATTTTCCCAGCGTTCAAGCAGCCCGGGCTCTTTTGCAGGCAGGCCGCCCTTCATTGGAAAGTCAGTACGGGGTAAGAATAGCGTTGATTTATAGTCAGTGCTCATATTGGCAAACTGATCCTAACAGTGTCTCATAATTTCGGTAAATAGGAGGCATTGATCCGCCTCATTCCTATGGCATATATCCTGATTTTCAGGCATGGGCCTGTATCACCCGGCCCTCATGATAAAAGGCCGGGTCGATAATTCGGCATTTGGCAAAGCAGTGTGCCGGCTTGCTCCCGTGAATGGCGGAATTTTCAAACATGAGATGTCTTTTATCAACTCCCTCAGCCGCTGTCGAGAAATCATAGAGGCTGATCGCGATATTTCTGCGGTTTCCAGCATATAATAATCCGAAAAGTAGTTTCAATCTATGAACAGTCGGATTGGGGGAGACCGCATAAGCTCCGTCAGCATCCCAGAGCTTGCCCGGCACGCAAAAATAATACGTTAGTTATGGACCTTCTTATCTGCATATTTCACCTGACGGTTATTATTGTCAGATAACAATGTGCAGGCTGTTTTAACATCTTCAGCGATCTGCGCTTCCAATTGCTCGATGCCGCCGAATTTCATTTCAGGACGTATAAAATCAACGAAGGCGACGCGCAGAGTCTGGCCATAAAGATCGTCATCAAAATCAAGTAGATGGGCTTCCAAAAGAACATCCTGCTTGTCAAAGGTTGGACGCTTGCCAAAATTCGCGACACCGTCGATCCAGTCCACATGGGTTCCCTTATGCAAGCCAACCCGAACAGCATACACACCCAGTTTTGGCTGATGGTATCCAACGAGCGGAATATTGGCTGTGGGAAAGCCGATTGTGCGGCCTCTCTTGTCGCCTTCGATGACATCTCCTTCAACTTCCCACCAATGGCCAAGTAAGGATGCCGCTTGCGAGGGGTTCCCTTGCTTCAGGCAATCACGAATGGCTGTGGAAGAAAAAATAACGGTTTCTTCTCCGGCAGGCTCAACAACCGTAACGTCAAACCCATACTTCTTCGCGAGTTCTGCAAGAACGACGGTCGTTCCTTGCCGTTTATGACCAAAGATAAAATCATATCCAACGACGACATGAACTGCCCCAAATCCATCGACAAGCACATCTTTAACAAACTCTTCCGCCGTTTTTTGCGAAAAGGCCAGATTAAAATTGACAGCTGCCATGACATCCACACCCAGCCAGTTTAAATGGGCAGCCTTTGTTTCCATAGTCGACAAACGGAATGGCGGTGCGTCCGGCGCAAAAAATTCCCGCGGATGAGGCTCAAACGTCAAAACACCGGAGGGCACTCCCAGTCGATCCGCCGCGTCTTGCGCATGGGCAATCACCGTCTGATGCCCCCTATGCACACCATCGAAATTTCCAATTGCCAGAACCAAGCCCTGACATTCTTCAGGAACGTTTTGATAGTCACGTATTATTCGCATGGGTTTAGGCCATTCCGCTGTTTTGTATTCACTTTTATTTTTATTTGTTACGCTTTGATACCATTAAAGTTGCTTCTCCATCCAGCACAACCGTATCCCCGATTGTACATCCACAATCGAACGACACTCGTTTTCCATTTATCTCCCGAATTGTTGCTTTTGCAACAACGGTATCCCCGATGCAGACCGGGGCCTTAAAATTCAGTGATTGGTTCATATAGATGGATCCGGGCCCAGGAAGCTTTGTACCAAATATTGTCGATAGTAGGCTGGCCGACAACATGCCATGCGCAATGCGTTCTTTGAACATTGTATGCTCGGCAAATTCGGCATTCAAGTGAACAGGGTTGGTATCACCGGAAACGCCCGCATACATGACTATATCGGCCTCGCTAATGGTCTTGGCATAAAGCGCACTCATGCCGACAGTCAAATCTTCTAGATAATACCCGTGTAGCTCTTCAAATACAGACATACAATTCCCGATCAATTTTAAGTTCTATGTTGCGACGCAATACTGAAGGAAGTTCTTGCTCCTAGCAAGGCCGGCCCGGAAATTAGTCATCCTTTTGTATTGACCACTAAATTTTCTTAAAATTGTTATCAATATTAACTATTCTTTTAGGTTCTACGAATAATCTTCTTAACAAGGACAGGTCGTTCCAATTCTAGCGTCGGAGAGGCCTAAACAAGATTACTAAGTAAACATAAGAGGAATTTTCTATGGCTGTCGATATGAATATGTCGGTTTTAATCGTCGATGACTACAAAACAATGCTGCGTATCATTCGTAATCTTTTGAAACAGCTTGGTTTCAATACGGTTGACGAGGCAGCGGACGGATCTGCGGCACTCGCCAAAATGCGGACGAAACCCTATGGCCTAGTCATTTCCGATTGGAATATGGAACCGATGACGGGATTTCAACTTTTAAAAGAAGTCCGGGCAGACGAAGGTCTCAAAACAACGCCCTTTATTATGATTACCGCTGAATCTAAGACGGAAAACGTCGTTGCGGCAAAGAAAGCCGGCGTCAATAACTATATTGTTAAACCGTTCAACGCCGCCACGCTTAAAACCAAAATTTCTGCGGTACTTGGAGATTTCTAGTGTCGAGTAACAACGAAGTTAAGGACTTGAAAGATTCCATTTCCGCACTCCATCAGGACTGTCAGGATTTGGCGAATTTCATCGTCTCAGCACGTACCGAAATTGCTGAAATACATCCCAGCGATCTTCGCGAAGATAAATTGCCCCGCGCGGGCAAAGAACTTGATGCCATAGTTGAATCGACCGAAACAGCGACCAATCAGATCATGGCCGCCGCGGAAAAAATCATGTCCGCGAAGGTGACAGAACCTGATGTGGTCAATGATGCTTGTATGGAAATATTTGAAGCCTGCTCCTTTCAGGACATTACCGGCCAGCGCATCAGCAAAGTCGTCTCGACACTGGAATATATAGAAGACTATATGACCAAACTTACAAAGGCATGGGGCTATGACGGCGTGGGCGAGCAACCAAGCCAATCGGTAGAATCCGATGATGAAGACGCTAGCCTTCTAAATGGCCCGGCCCTTATTGGTGAAGGTGTGGATCAGGATTTCGTCGATCAAATGTTCGACGAAGACCCAGAGACAAAAGTTTCACCGAAATCAGACATGAAAAAGGGAAAACCAGAAGCTTCCAGTGCTCAACAGGAAATTGACGCTTTATTTGACTGAGTAAACAAACCTTTTCCTTCGATCACCAGGTCATATGGCTCATGACATATGTCGGCGTGAATCCATGCAGATGCGATATCTCGTTGATTTGTTCCATTGAAGGCATTTCGCCCTCTGCAATACCCCATTCTTCCGCGTGAATGCCGCCTCCCACAAGAACACAATCTAGTTCAGCGTTCCGAGCACCTTTAATATCCGTGCGCATGCTATCGCCAATGGCGAGGATCCGGCTATTCGTCGGTAAATCGAGCGTTTGTAACGCGCGACGATAAGCTTCTGAATAAGGTTTTCCGAAGAGTGCGACACGGCCGCCCAGTTCTTCGTAAAGGGCGGCGATCGCCCCCGCACAATAATGTTTGGCGAGCCCCCGCATAACGGTCAGATCCGGGTTAGCGCATAGCATCGGTAAATCGTGATCAAGCGCATCCAGCAGGGTCGCGCGATAATTTTCTGGTGTTTCAATATTGTCATCAACCAATCCAGTGCAGATGATGAAATCGGCATCGGACATTTTATGAACCCGCGTATAGTCCAGGCCGTCATCTAACCCCTTATCCCGCGTTGCGCCGATCTGATAAAAATGTGTTCCGACTTCGCGGATCAGCTCATGGTCTCTTAGTTCCAATACACTCCGTGTCATATCACCGGACGTCAAAATCAAGTCATAGGCAGATCTTGGAACACCAATTTCCTCCAAAAACTCGATCACATAGCCATTCGTTCTTGGCGCGTTGGACAACAAAATAGTCGGCTTACCATGGCGTTGAAAATTTGCCATGCATTCCAGAGCGCCGGGATATGGATCGTGCCCGTTATGGACAACTCCCCATAGGTCGAGAACATAAGCATCATACTGGTCAACGATCTCCGATAGACCGGACAGAAAGGTAAACGTCATTTTATTCAATCATCCTGGATGAGGTAAAGCGTACCGCTTTATAATCATAGAGTTGGCATTATTGTAGCGAATAATGACCTTAGCTCTCTGCTTGAGGAGGCCGCGGGACACCGAAAAGATAGCCTTGCCCGAACCCGACCTCGACATCCAGTAAACCGATGACAGTGTCTTCATCCTCAATCATGCTGGCAATCAGTTCTATGTCCGCTCGCAATAAAGCTTCTCTCAAATCATCGGGATGGATATTCATCGGCAAACCGGTACTACCGGGCAATAGATCCGCAGCGGCAACTTTCAAATATCGGAAGTTTGCTGCCCCTAGTAGCAGAAAATCCATATCCAGACGTTGAACGCGATCCATTGAGAAGGAGAACCCCATTTCCGCCAGCGTCTCAAGTCCTTTTTTTACTGTTTCCGTTGCGCTATCCACCTCTTCTTGTGCGAATTCCAAAATCAAGCTGTCTTTCAAGTCGTTATTTTGGTCGAGAAATTCGATGAATTGGTTGAAAAATGCCGTATCGCGAAGCGTCCGCGCCGAGATATTAACAAAAAAACCGACTTCACTATTTCGCTGACGCACCCTGCGAATAAGTTGCACGCACCTGATCAGCAGTAAATTATCGATGGTCCCTATGAGACCGGCTCCTTCGGCGACCTTTAGATACTGCCCAGGCGTAATCACTTCGCCTTTAGGCCCGCGAATTCTGGAAAATGCTTCGTAGAAAAGCGTGCGGCGTTGCGGCAACCTGACGACAGGCTGCAAATATAAATCAACTTTGTTTTCTTGCAGACCAGAGCGCACTATTTCGAGGATTTCAGCATCATTTGGCATGCCGTCAACAGAAGCTGGTTGCTCCTCCTCATTTGCTGATGACAGCTCAACAGGAGCTTCTTCATCACCAAAATCAAAACTGTCGGAAACTTCAGATTCTGCGGAAAGGATAACTTCAGACTCTTCTTCTGAAGGCGCCTGTTCGGTTGACAGTTGCTTCAAAAGCTTGCGCAGCATCTGCATTTCAGCGGCAAAACTATCCATGTTGCCATCTTTGCCCGCAAGACCGCCGAGGATATTCTCGAACCGGTCAAGGCCGGTTTCTGCGACCGCCAAATCGCCTCGCATTCGCACCAAGTCTCTTTGGAAACGAGACCGCTCAACATGACGCATGATAAAATCATGCAACAGCGCACAGGCCAGGAAGAATATACCGGCGGCCCAATATCCGGTGGCTGGATCAATGGTCTTTATATAGTTCGGTGCCTGAACAGCAATGACGCCAGCGGTCAGCGCATATGCTGCGATAATAATGCTATGATACAGCAACGTACTCTCACTCCCCCATGTATACTTTCTACTAGTTTAGCCATATTTCCGTATTTGGGAAACTAATCTCATTTTGCTTTTTGCGTAAATCAAATTCGAACTATACTGGCGGAGCAAAATTTTATTCCAAATAAAGAAGAAGAACATAAAATGGGACGATTGGAAAACAAAGTAGCGATCATCACCGGCGGCACAAGTGGCATTGGCTTGAGCACAACAGAAATCTTCGCACAAGAAGGCGCGACAGTGGTTTTTACCGGTCGTCGGGCTGAAGAAGGCGCGGCGATCGCGAACAAGCTGGGCAATTCCGTACATTTCGTCCAAGCAGACGCGACAGTTGAGGCAGATATGGCGGCTCTAATGGCGGATACCGTACAAAAGTTTGGCCAGATCGATTGCCTTTTTAATAACGCGGGAGGTCCGGCTCCGGTTGGCAGTATCGAAACCGTCGACTACCCCAAAGCAATGGAAGCCATGGCCCTTTTATTCGGCGGTGTCCTGTTAGGTATCAAGCATGTTGCGCCAATTATGAAAGCGCAAGGCTATGGCAGCATCATCAATAATGGCAGCATCGCCGGGCATCTCGCCGGCTATTCCACATCCATGGTATATAGCGCGGCGAAGGCTTCCGTTCTACAATTGACGCGAAGTGCCGCAATGGAGCTCGGCGAATCCAATATCAGGGTAAATTCTATTTCTCCCGGTGCCATAGCGACCGGTATTTTTGGCAAGGCTCTCGGTTTAACAGGACAAGCCGCGGAAGATTCCGCAAGTGTCGCCGGAGAGGTTCTGTCGAAAGCCCAGCCAATCAGGCGTGCCGGGCAGCCCGAAGATATTGCGAAAGCCGCGGTATTTTTAGCTTCCGATGATTCAACTTTTGTAAATGCAGCAGATCTTCTGGTCGATGGCGGTATGATCGGCGGCCGGCATTGGTCTGCGCATCAGGAAAGCGTCAAACAATTAGGTAAAGCATTTACCGGCGGATAATGCGGAGACTTAGCTTGTTTCCAATCGGCCAATAGCAAGGAACTTCCTGCGGCGCTCTTCACGGAGCTCGCCGGGTTCCTTCTTAGAGAGTTCGAGCAATTCCTCCTCAATCGCGTCGCCGAGAGCGTTAATCGCCTTTGGCACGTCGCGTTGCGCCCCTCCGATAGGCTCTTCAACGATCCGGTCGATAACCTTCAACCCCAATAAATCTTGCGCTGTCAGTTTCATGGCAGTTGCTGCTTCTTGCGCTTTGTCTCTTGTTTTCCAGAGAATAGCTGCACAGCCTTCCGGAGAAATCACCGAATAAATAGCGTTTGAAAACATCAGAACTTTATTGGCGCTTGCCAGAGCAACAGCACCGCCAGATCCGCCTTCCCCAACAATAGACGCGATAAGCGGAACACGGACATCGAGACAGGTTTCTATAGATCGGGCAATAGCCTCGGCCTGGCCTCGCTCTTCGGCGCCAATTCCGGGATAGGCGCCCGATGTGTCAATAAAAGTCAAAATCGGAATATTAAACTGATCCGCAAGCTTCATGAGTCGCTGCGCCTTGCGGTATCCTTCGGGTCGCGCCATGCCAAAATTATGGTGAAGCCGTGACTCCGTATCTTTACCTTTTTCGGTTCCAATCACCATTACGGTTTTGCCGCGAAAACGGCCCATGCCACCAATAATCGCATGATCGTCCGCAAACGCTCGATCCCCGGCAAGAGGCGTAAAATCATCAAGTAATTCGGCCGTTATCTCGTTCAGTTTCGGACGATCCACATGACGGGCGACCTGGGTTTTCTGCCAGGGTGTCAGTTTCGCATATGTCTGTTTAAGCTGTTGGGTCGCCTTTTGGCGCAACTTTGTAATATCCTCATTGATCTCAATATCACTGCCGCTCTCTAATCCTTCAAGCTCTCGGATCTTACCTTCCAGATCAGCAATCGGTTTCTCAAAATCAAGAAAATTATCCATAGATATTCAATGCTCCGCATTTTGCCCAGAGGCCGATTAATAAATCGACCGAGCGGTTACGTCAATGAACCGTTCGGTCAATAAATAATATTTTGTTTTCTTATCAGCTGCGGTTCGCGATAATTTCAGCTTGGACCACAAGTGCTTCCGCTTGTTTAATGGACGCAATGTCAATAAGACGTCCGTCCAGGGCGACGGCTCCTGCACCTTCAGCTACGGCTTTTTCCATCGCTTCCAGGATACGTCTTGCTTTTGCGACTTCTTCTTCGGCCGGCGTAAAAATGTCGTTGGCCAACGGGATCTGTTTCGGATGAATTGCCCATTTGCCTTCGCAGCCCAGAATAGCCGCCCGATTTCCATGTGCAACATACCCATCCGGGTCTGAAAAATCACCAAACGGCCCATCAATCGCCCGCAATCCATTTGCACGGGCAGCGACGACCATACGGGCGATAGCATAATGCCACATATCTCCCCAATGGAAATCTCGCGACCCATCGTCTGCCGGATCAGTCAAAACCCCGTAAAGCGGGTTGGGCCCGCCAATGGAGGTTGTCCGGGCCTTTGTTGACGCGGCATAATCAGCAACACCAAAATGCAGGCTCTCGTTCCGCTTACTTGCAGCAGAAATTTCATGAATGTTTTGCATGCCGAGAGCTGTTTCAATAATCAGCTCAAATCCGATTTTCTTTTTCCGTCCCATAGCGGCCTCAATTTGTGTCGCCATCATATCAAGCGCATATACGTCGGCAGCTGTTCCGACTTTCGGGATCATGATCAGGTCAAGACGCTCACCGCCCTGCTCCAAGACATCAACGACATCGCGATACATATAATGTGTATCTAGGCCATTGATCCGTACAGACATGATTTTGTCGCCCCAATCCACATCGTGGAGAGCTTCAATAATGTTTTTACGCGCTTGCGCTTTATCGTTCGGGGCCACCGCGTCCTCTAAATCCAGGAAGATGGCATCAGCATCGGATTTCGCCGCTTTTTCAAACATATGCGGGCTTGATCCGGGGACGGCCAATTCACAACGATTAAGGCGGGATGTACAGGGTTCTGGGACTGTAAAGCTCATGAGGCAGGACCTTCTTTATTTAGTTCACTGAATTTTCTGCTGAGGAAATTGCTGCAGGCGCGTCATAGAGTCAAGGTTTGACGGTATTTATTTTGCATCTGCGAGAGGATGATGCGTCGTAACAACTTCCATCAAACGCTTCTGTAGGACATGCGTGTAAATTTGCGTTGTCGAGATATCAGAGTGTCCGAGCATTTTTTGCAAACTTCGCAAATCGGCCCCATTTGCCAGAAGGTGGCTGGCAAAAGCATGCCGGAGCACATGCGGAGATACTTTTTTTGGATCAATGTTCGCTTCAAACGCCAGCTCTTTCAACAACTGGCCAAATCTCTGACGCGTTAAATGCCCGAATTCGCCGCGCGACGGGTAGAGCCATTTAGAATGTTTCTCGTCAGCTAGAAAACAATGCCGAATCTCAAGATAATTTTGAAGGGCTGTCTTTGCAGACTGATTTACAGGAACCAATCTTTCTTTATTCCCCTTCCCGCGAATAATCAGAAAACGATCCTGATCACGCAACGCTGGAAAAGGTAAAGTCACAAGTTCAGTTGCCCGCAAACCTGTCGCATATAATAGTTGCAGAAGAGACGCCATTCGTAACTTGTTGGGCTCCGCTCCCTCCGTCGCTGACAGCAATCTGCCCACTTCCTCTTCCGAGAGATATTTAGGCAAACGACGCTGCCCTCTCGGACTATCGATATTCATAGAGGGGTCGTCGCTGCGAAATTCATCCCCAAGCATATATGAAAAAAATTGTTTTATAGCGCTCAAACGCCGCGCCTGCGTGCTGTTCATTAACCCTGCAGCATCTAGTGATTTTAGATAATTTTGAATTTCAGAAGGCCCGCAAGAAGTCAAATTTGTTCCTTTTTTCGAAACGAACCGATTAAATTCTTCCATATCCCGACGGTAGCCATCGATGGTATTGGCAGCTGCACCTCTTTCGGTCAGCAACATCTCCAGAAACCCTTCTATGAGATGTAAAGACATATTACAGATCTCTCAAAATTGCCGCTTCCAACGCCAAAGCACGTGCTTCTTTTTCTAGCCCTATTTTTTTAAGGGCAGACAGCACTCTCGACAGAGTTGTCAGTGATACCGATGATGGGCCACCTTCGCCAAGAGCGGTTAGAGAGAGCGCGATTGTCTCTCCAAGACGACCAGTCTCTGCCGCTGTTTCCAGGTTTTTCTCAATAACGAGATTTGAATATCTGGGTTGCGCAATTTGACCTAAGTCCAATGCTTCAGACCACAAACGTTCAGGTACTTTCTGGTCAAAAACATCCAATATCGTCAACAATAATCCGACATTTTCCCCGCGTTCAAGATCATCACCCTGCACAAAAGACTCGGCATCAAACGTTGCGGGGTTCCAACGAGCTATTCCAGGGGCACCGGATATCAGCATATAAGCATCCACCCGATCAATTCTCTTTCGCGCAACAAGCCGTTCTTCTGGCGTTCCGCGCAACGCTGCCCGTCGGGCGACCCGTTCCCAAATTGCGGCAGACGCGGTATCCTCGGCAGCGAGAAGTAACCGGACAGCATCAATCTCAAATTTATCGCTCTGACTTGCCGCCGGTATTTCCGCCAGCAACGGCGCACTCAACTGAGTCGCGGCAAAATAGCTTTCGTCCCGAAATCCCGCCGCCCAAAGAGCTGATAAATGCAACGCTAATGCCTCTTTGTCTTTCTGGCTGGCAACTGATCGATAAAGTTGGGCAATTTCCACAACAGTGTCTCCGTCGTCCGCTGGCTGAACAAGTGCGTTCTCAAGAATCAGCTTACGAGGTAATTCCGGGCCAATACTGCCGACAGCGAGCGACTGATAAGAAGCCCGAAGACGCTGCCCTTTTTGGGCGGATTCCTGCATCGCCAGCGCCCAGACAATATCGTAGCCAGATTTTTCGGCAGCTTCAAAGGATACGGTTATATCTGCATGCCGGATCATTGCGTAATGCAGCGGTAAAAATAATAAATCCGCATCGCTAATGACGGCCTTACCGCCAGCTAATCGATCGAACAGATCAAGAAAAAGAGTATCCGATTCGCCTTGCTCTTCGAGCAATGCCGCTCCCAGTTCAGCCTGTTCAAAATCCTCATCTATCAAATCACAGAAGACACCGGCTTTGATCCAGAACTGATCGACACTTTGCAGTTTTTCAGCCTTAACTAGACGGCAGGCCTGTTCATTCTGTCCTTGTAAGAATTGCAGGTTTACGGTGGCGATAATGAGCTCATCTGTTAGCGCAGACGGGGAAATTTTTTCAGCAAGTAAGGAAGCATCAACGACCCGTCCAGCCTCTTGCAATTTGCTTAAGCGTAAAGACATCAGTTCCGTTGGCTTTTCCAGGCCTTGCGGGATCACCGCAGCAGTGAGCAATAATCGACGAAACAAATCCTGCATTGCCGGAGATACCGCAGAAACAGGAAGATAGGTAAGCAACGTGACGACACGCTCGGGCGTTGTGCCCGTCCACATGCCGGCGCCGAAACCGCCGGTGGCAGCATCTAACGTACCCACAGAGGCAGCATCAAGGCCGCCCAGTGATTTCACAATTAGAGCCGATTGGCCTGTCGTGCCATCCGTTTTGTTCGCGGCAGCGGGAACACCGAAAACAGGCGAGGCTGGTTTCTCCGGCACGGTCTGTAGGTTTTTCGTGGTCGTTTTAGAACCGTCCAAATTCGGGACCAAACTACGCGGTTTGTCTTGCGCGGCAACAACACCTGCACAAAATACTAATCCGACCAATGAAACCGCGACAGCGGAAGAAAAGCGTTTACTTAGGGAACTGGTCATTCGGAATAACCTTTTCGACCTTCGCGGTTGGCGCGGGGATATCCCAGGCAGAGAGGAATACACCGCCGCCAATTACCCCGGCAGCCACTAAAAAAAGCAAAAAGAGAGAGAATTTAGACATTTCCGACCACTTTATCCAAAGTTGAATGCCAAAACTTGACACTGCACCCGCAAAACAGTTGCTATTCTAGCTGTTAAACTGCGATTATGACTTAAATTTGGCTTTATTGATTAGCACGGTTAGTTCTGACACATCAACAACCTTGCGAAAGTAATCAGTATGAAGCGCCAACGGTTAAGAGAAAAGTGATTAAATGAGTATGCAACGTGACGACGCGGTCATGTCAGAAACTGCCGGGGAATCCACGGTGACCGACCTGGACCATAGGTCTATTGTTCTTGTTGGATTGATGGGCGCGGGAAAGAGTTCTGTTGGCCGTCGCCTGGCCGCCGAACTGGGTTTACCCTTTAAAGATGCCGATACTGAAATAGAAAAGGCGTCTAATCTTTCCGTGGCTGAGTTCTTTGAGCAACATGGTGAAGAAGCTTTTCGAAAAGGCGAACGGCAAGTCATTGCCCGCTTGCTCGCCGGTCCGCGCCATGTGCTTGCCACCGGTGGTGGTGCCTATATGGATGAGGAAACCCGATCTCTTATTGCAGAAAAAGGTATTTCTGTTTGGCTGCGCGCAGAGCTGGACGTGCTGTACAAACGCTGCATGAAACGAAATAACCGTCCGCTTTTGAAAAAGGGTAATCCCAGAGACATTCTCAAAAATTTGATGGATGAAAGATATCCTGTTTATGGTTTGGCAGATCTAACCGCGGACAGTGGGGAAGGTCCCCACGAAATTGTCGTCGGAAAAATCACTACGGCTCTCGCATCGATGCCAAAGCTCAACCCGGCGGCGAGCGATCAGTAAAATGACAATTCCTGTTTCTACCGATGTTTCCGCCGTCTCCCGGGTTCCTGTTAGCCTTGGTGAGCGCTCGTACGAGATCGTAATTGGTGACGATTTACTGTCGCAGGCCGGTACATACTTGAAACCAATCTTGCGCAGCTCTCGAGTTGCCATCTTGACCGATGAAAATGTCGCCCCCCTACATTTGGAACGGCTGACAAAATCACTGGGGGAAGTTGGTATTGACCATATTTCGATCATTCTTCCTGCGGGAGAAAGCAGCAAAAGCCTCGCGACATATGAAAAAGTGATGGATCAGCTGTTGGAAGCCAAGATACAACGTGATGAAGCACTAATTGCCCTCGGCGGGGGCGTTATTGGTGACTTGACCGGCTTCGCTGCATCTACATTGCGTCGCGGAATTGATTTTATCCAGATTCCAACCACATTGTTATCGCAAGTCGATAGCTCGGTTGGCGGCAAAACAGGAATTAATGCACCACAAGGAAAAAACCTAATTGGCGCTTTCTACCAACCGAAACTGGTCTTGGCGGATGTTGGTCTGCTATCCAGCTTGCCAAAGCGCGAGCTTCTTGCTGGTTATGCTGAAGTTGTCAAATATGGGTTGCTTGGAGATTTCGATTTTTTCGGATGGCTTGAAGCCAATGGACCGGCAATTATTCAAGGGGATATCACCGCACGGATCAAAGCGGTAGAAAAAAGTGTTAAGGCGAAAGCCGCGATTGTTGCACAAGATGAACGTGAAGGCGGTGTCCGCGCGCTCTTGAACCTTGGGCACACGTTCGGCCATGCATTGGAAGCTGAAACAGGGTATGGGCCCTATTTGAATCACGGGGAAGCCGTGGCCATTGGAATAATCATGGCCGCAGAACTATCTGTCAAGATGGGTTTGCTTTCCGGTCAAGAGGGCAACCGTATCCATTCACATTTTCAATCCGTCGGCCTACCGCAAAAAGTACCGAATATTGTCGGTCTATCGTGGCAGAGCGACCGATTACTGGACCACATGCGTCAAGACAAAAAGGTAAGCGCCGGAAAGCTTACTTTTATATTGCTAAAGGCAATCGGCAATGCCTTTACGACACAAGACGTTGCTGTTCCGGATGTTCTGGATGTCCTAACGATCGAATTAAGTTCTGCTAACTAACCATTTTACCCACAGGAGGGAAAGAAACTACCACAATGGACTTTGATCTTATTTTATTGCTTCTGGCAATATTCTTGCTGTTGTTATTGTCCGCTTTTTTCTCGGGATCGGAAACCGCTCTAACCGGTGCCTCCCGAGCTCGACTCCATCAAATGGAGCAAGCCGGCGATAAGCGGGCACATCTAGTGAACCGTCTACGCGATCAACATACGAAATTGATCAGTGCTATTTTGCTTGGAAATAATCTGGTTAACATCCTGGCATCCGCACTGGCGACCAGCTTCTTTATTACGCTTTTCGGCGATATTGGTGTTGCCTATGCAACCATTATTATGACCGCCCTTGTTCTTATTTTTTCCGAAGTTCTTCCGAAAACATTCGCCCTGCGAAGGTCCATTTCAACGGCCTTATTTGTCGCCCCAATTTTGCGTCCTGCTGTGTTTTTTCTGTCGCCGGTCGTTTTAGGCATTAATGTCGTCGTAGACATAACATTACGTATGTTCGGCGTTAAAAATACCGAAGACGACGGGGATACACTGACCGACGCCGCACAAGACGAACTTCGCGGAGCCATTGAGCTGCATTCCGAAGAAGCCGGCGTTATTCTACATGAGAAGTATATGCTCGATTCCATTTTGGACATGGATGAAGTCGATTTATCAGAAATTATGATTCACCGCAAAAACATGGAAATGGTTGATTGTTCCAAGTCAACGCAAGAAATCATCGACCAGGTTTTGGCGAGCCCCTATACACGGTTGCCTTTATGGCGGAAAAATTCTGAGAATATTATTGGCGTTGTCCATGCCAAGGATTTACTCCGCGCCATCATTCCTCTCAACGGCGGCTATGATGAGCTTGAGATTGAAGACATCATCGTCGAGCCTTGGTTCGTTCCCGAAACGACAACGTTACGAAGCCAACTGAACGCCTTTTTGGAACGCAAAAGCCACTTCGCTCTTGTTGTTGATGAATATGGCGCGCTAATGGGCCTTGTGACCTTAGAGGATATTCTAGAGGAAATTGTTGGTGATATTGCAGATGAACATGACGTAGCAGTCAGTGATGTGGAAATGCTGCAAGAAGGCAATATTGTAACAAAGGGCGATGTTACAATCCGCGATTTAAACCGACAGCTTAATTGGTCACTGCCCGATGACGAGGCTGCGACTGTTGCCGGATTGGTTATTCATGAAGCTCAGATAATTCCGGACGTCGGCCAGATTTTTATTTTCCACGGCTATAAGTTCGAAATTCTACAAAAAGAGCATAATCAAATTACAGAACTGCGTGTGACCGCACTGTCGAACTGATCGGATCCAATTCCATGTTTGACATCCTTCTGAATATTATTGCGCCTGTAGTCATCACTGCAGGATTGGGCTTCTACTGGGCAAAATCGGGCCGTGCTTTCAGTACAGAGACTGTCACTGGATTGGTGACCAATATTGGCGCGCCCCTGTTGATATTTACGACCCTCGACAATCTGGATATGCAACTGACGGCGTTTTTTGAATTTGCCATGATCGCTGCCATCGCTGCGGTCTCGTTTTGCATCATCGGACTTGCTGTTTTAAGCGTCTTGAAACTTAATATCCGGGACTATCTTCCCGGCTTGATGTTTCCCAATGCCGGAAATATGGGTATTCCCCTATGTTATTTTGCCTTCGGGGAGCCCGGCTTGGCATTGGCGATCGCCGTGTTTACCGTCTTTTCCATGATTCAATTTACCTTTGGTGTGTGGCTGTCTTCAGGTACAAATTCTGTTCTGCAATTGGCCAAAACACCCCTAATCTATGCTGTTGCAATCGCATTGATAACGAAATTTCTCGGTATAGAGATACCGCAATGGATTAACAATACAACAGGCCTGCTCGGCAGCCTTACAATTCCTCTTATGCTCTTGGCTCTTGGCGTCAGCCTCGCGAGCTTATCCATTAGTCATATAAAACTGGCAACAGGTTTGTCCCTCCTAAGGCTCAGCATGGGCTTTGCCGTTGGCTACGGGCTTGCTCTTCTTTTCAACCTTGAAGGTGTGGAACGCGGAGTGATAATTTTGGAATGCAGTATGCCGGTCGCCGTCTTCAATTACTTATTTTCACTTCGATACAAACGGGCGCATTCTCATGTGGCAGGGATGGTGTTGATCTCCACCCTTCTCTCTTTTATTACGCTGCCGGCACTTCTGCTTTTTATCCTCTGAAACCGTGCCTTATCAAGAATCGAGAAGAGGTATTTCGTCGAGATAATGATGTAGAATTGCTGATCGAATGCGGGAGGTTCGCGAATGCTCCCGCCGCTTTTCATCGCGGTCAGCATGACAGCAGAAATCGTTTATCGAGATGTCTTTCTTTTCACAGATTCGCTGCAAAGCGGTCCATTCGATCCTCTCCAGACGAATGCTTGTTCGATGACACCGGCCCGATACGGGATCCGTAATCGAGATATTCCTGTTTACGAGTGTTTGAGAAGGTTGCGTCTGCATTTCTGATCTCCTTGATATACAACTTATAATGGCGTAAAATTACTTTTCACACCTAATAGATGCATATAGGTATGCCATCGCTGTATTCAATACATGATTGTAATGTTAAACAGATTCGCCCGTTCAGGCTCAACTAGCCCACGGTGTATTTTTTTATATCCTCGTTTAAGGTGTATTCAAGTTCAATGACGATACCAATTAGCCTAATCCGTCGGAGATTTCACATCGAGTGAAAGCGCGTGAATATCGGTCGCCAATTCATCGGCCAAAACTTGATAGACTGCGCGTTGTCGTGCCACTCGGGACAATCCTTCAAATTTATCTGAAATGATTTCGACCTTGAAATGACTCTCTCCTTGTGGGCGAGCGCCAGCATGGCCTGCATGTAAATGTGATTCGTCAATAACCGTCAGGCTCGACGGTGCGAAGGCTCCTTGCAATTTTACTTCTATTGTCTCTGCAACACTCATTATAATTTCTTCCACTAAGGGTTCAGTCAAACATCATAAGTATATTTTTCCGGAAGGCGGATCAAGACGCGTCACTCGAAGAAATGAGTTAGAAAAAAGACAGCTCCTCTAATCAAATCACGAAGCGACGAAATCTGTTGCGCAATTAGCATGCTACACCGAAAATTGAAGTCTTTTTAGGGCTTATCCTTGCAAGCCATAAGTCGACTGCCCATAATAGTCTTCATGGCCAAACGTAAAAAAATTGACTTAGGCGACCAGCCCCCCGACGGCATGTTCCGGCAATGCGATCACCCCGATTGCTTTGAAACCGGGGAGTTTCGCGCGCCAAAATCTCGTACGGAAGACCGGAGAAATCCTGAGGATTTTCAATGGTTTTGCTTGGGCCATGTCCGTGAATTCAATAAATCCTGGAATTTCTTTGACGGCATGTCCGACGAAGAAGTCCTGCGCTATAAGGATGAAGACATTACCGGTCACCGCCCGACCTGGAAGATGGGCTCGCGCACCGCAAAACCACGTGGCGATTTTCAGTATGATGACCCTTTCGATTTTCGCGAAGACATGGGCACACAAGATGATACGTCCCGGCAAAACGGGCATTCTGCCTCGCCCAAAATTGATAAAGAAGAGCGGGATGCTCTCGCTATTCTCAATTTGGGGCCAAACAGCAGTCTCAACGACATAAAACGCCGGCATAAAGAATTGGCCAAGAAATATCACCCTGATCTTCATGGTGGCGACAAAAAAGCCGAAGAAATACTAAAAAACATCAATCAGGCCTATACACATCTGCGATCTTGCGTTAACTCCTAGTAAACCGCAGGAAAATAACCATAAATAGTTACACGGAATAGTTAGTCATGACGTCCCTAGAGCTCGCCGGTCAGGCATCAGATACCGAAATAAACCTTCCTGATACGAAAGTATCTGTTCGCGAAGTCTTCAAAATCGACAGTGACCTGGAAGTTCCCGCTTTCAGCATCGCCACCGAGCGTGTGCCGGATCTGGATCCTTCCTATGTTTTCGACCATGATACGACCATGGCTATTTTGGCCGGGTTCGCGTTTAACCGTCGGGTGATGGTTCAGGGGTATCACGGAACCGGAAAATCCACGCATATCGAACAAGTCGCCGCGCGGCTGAACTGGCCGTGCGTCCGGGTTAATCTGGACAGTCATATCTCGCGGATTGATCTGGTAGGGAAAGACGCCATTGTGTTGCGCGAAGGCAAACAGAT
Organism: Sneathiella sp.; assembly: GCF_036960985.1. NCBI lineage: Bacteria > Pseudomonadati > Pseudomonadota > Alphaproteobacteria > Sneathiellales > Sneathiellaceae > Sneathiella > Sneathiella sp. The sequence continues at coordinate 65,065 of NZ_JBALWD010000009.1, forward strand.
CACGGAATTCCGTGAAGGTATTCTGCCCTGGGCGTTGCAATCGCCAACGGCCATTGTGTTTGACGAATATGACGCCGGTCGGCCGGACGTGATGTTTGTGATCCAGCGGGTTCTCGAAGTCGAGGGCAAACTGACTTTGCTCGACCAGAACCGGGTTATCCGGCCCCATCCGGCGTTCCGCATGTTCTCAACCACGAACACGGTTGGGCTTGGTGATACCACGGGTCTTTATCACGGCACCCAACAGCTCAATCAGGGCCAGATGGATCGCTGGAATATTGTCACGACGTTGAACTATTTGCCCGAAGCAACAGAAAACGCCATCGTCCTGTCCAAGACGCCCAGTTATGATACGGAAGAAGGTCGGCAAACAGTCCGGGCGATGGTCGCCTGCGCCGAGCTGAGCCGGTCCGGCTTTATCGCCGGAGATATTTCGACGGTTATGAGCCCGCGGACGGTGATTACCTGGGCGGAAAATGCCGAGATTTTCGGCGATATCGGCTTCGCCTTCCGGGTGACGTTCCTGAATAAATGCGATGAAATGGAACGGCCTATTGTCGCGGAATATTTCCAGCGCAGCTTCGGACAGGAACTTCCGGAATCTGCGGCTAATATTGTCGCGTCCTAGTCCCGGTGGCTTTGGGAAAAAATAAAGAAGCAGCAGCCGAGCCCTTCAAACGCGCGGTAACCGCGACCATGCGTGCCATGTCCCGCGAAGCAGAGCTGGAAGTCATCTATGGCAACGATGCCCCTGGCATCACAGCCAATAAGGCGCGCCTGCCCAACCCCATGAAGGATCTTCCGATTGAGGATATCCGGTTGGTGCGCGGCATTGCCGACAGTCTTTCCCTGCGTAAGCGCTACCATGATGACGCTTTACATAACAAGCTTGCGCCGCAAGGCGGTGAAGCGAAAGAAGTCTTCGAAGCCATCGAACAGGCGCGGGTGGAAGCCATCGGCGCCAACAAGATGAAAGGCGTTTCCGACAACCTGTATAATCGCCTGGACAGCCATTGCCGGGAAAGCGGGTTCGAGCGAATTTACGACAAGGCGGACGCCCCCATTGCCGAAGTGCTGGGCCTGCTCGCCCGTGAAAAACTGGCCAATATCCCGGTGCCGGAAAGCGCCAAGGGCATGGTTGATTTATGGCGCGAAGAAATCGAAGCAAAAAGTGGCGATGATTTCGCCGATCTGCTGGAAACTCTCGGCAGCCAGCAAGAATTTGCAACCGCCGCCCGCAAGCTCCTGAAAGACCTGGATCTGATAGATGATGCCGAAGGCAATTATTCAGACGAGGACGAAGCCGGTGACGGCGACGACGGCGAACAGGATCCGGATGCCGAAAGCAGCGGCGCCGAAGGCGATGACGAGGCACAAGAAGCCAGCGCCGCGGAAGATGCCGACTCGCAAGAAGGTGCTGGCGACGAGGGCACGGACAGCGAGACCGGCGAAAGCGCGGATATGGAAACCACCAGCGCCGGAGAAGAAGCCGGCCGCGATCGCCAACCGGTGTATCCCGATGATTTCCGCAATTCCCCGGATGCCGACGCCTACAAATCCTTTACCACGGATTATGACGAAGTTATTCAAGCCTCTGACCTCTGTGAGCCCGAAGAGCTGGCACGATTGCGACAGCAACTCGACCAACAGCTGACAAACCTGCATAGCCTGATTAGCAAACTGGCCAATCGGCTGCAGCGTAAATTGCTGGCCCAACAAAACCGGTCCTGGGAATTTGATCTGGAAGAAGGCATTCTCGATGCGGCACGGTTGTCCCGTGTGGTCGTCGATCCCTTGCTTCCGCTGTCCTTCAAGATGGAGCAGGATACGGATTTCCGCGATACCGTGGTCACCTTGCTCATCGATAACTCCGGCTCCATGCGCGGCCGCCCCATCTCTGTTGCGGCCATGTGCGCAGATGTGCTGGCCCGCACGTTGGAACGCTGTTCGGTTAAAGTCGAGATCCTAGGTTTCACCACGCGAGCCTGGAAAGGTGGGCAATCGCGCGAGAAATGGTTGGAACAAGGCAAGGAAGCTAATCCCGGCCGCCTCAATGACCTGCGCCATATTGTTTATAAATCGGCTGATTATCCCTATCGCCGCGCCCGCCAATCCCTAGGGCTGATGCTGCGCGAAGGTCTCCTGAAAGAAAATATCGACGGTGAAGGCCTGCTCTGGGCCCATAACCGTCTTCTCGGCCGGCCAGAACAACGCCGGATCCTGATGGTGATCTCCGACGGGGCGCCGGTGGATGACAGCACCCTATCGGTTAATCCGGGCAACTATCTGGACCGTCATTTACGCGATGTCATTCGCTGGATCGAAACCAAATCGGCGGTCGAGCTGATTGCCATCGGCATTGGCCATGATGTGACCCGTTATTATGAACAAGCGGTGACCATTATCGACGCCGAGCAATTGGGCGGCGTGATGATGGAGCAGCTTGCTGATCTGTTCGACGAGAACAAAACCAGCAAGCGCAGTAAAGCCGAACGCTGGTAAGCTGTTAGCCTTTTAGATGTTTGTCGAAAAACGCCATGCTCCGGGTCCAGGCGAGCTGGGTATCTGCCTTGTCATAGCCACCGCTGGAGGGATTGGCGAAAGCATGATCCGCATCATACCAGAAGACTTCAGGATCCGGCTCACCAGCCACTTTCATCTGCTCAACAAATCCGTCAACCATGGCTTTGTTGATCCATTGATCCTTCTCTGCGAAATGCCCCATCACGGGCCCGACCAGAGCAGATAACTGATCCGCTTGCTTTGCCACATTACCGTAATAGATGATCGTCGCATCAACGGGAGAGGCCAAAGACGCATTGAGAGACCAACCCCCGCCGAAACACCAGCCTATGGTGCCGATCTTGTCGGTTGTCTTGTCATGGGATCGGGTCCAGGCTGTCCAGATCTTCAAGGTTTCGGTCGCTTCCTCACCTTTGACCTTACCCATCAGACTGCGGGCTTCATCGGCGGTGGCGCCGACTTTCTGGTCATAGAGATCGACAGCAACGGCCACATAGCCAGCCTTGGCATATTCTGCGGCAACGGCCTTTATCTGGTCATTGAGACCCCACCATTCATGTATCAGCAAGATAGCGGGCGCCGGGGTGACATCGGGGAAGGCAATGGAGGCCTTGATCGGTTTCCCGCTTTTCAGCTCCAGCGTCACGTCCTGCATCCCCGCAGCAGCAGCCTGCGCCAGAAGCGGGTCGGCGAGGATAGCCGCCAGCGGTAACGCGGCCGCGCCTTTAACAATATCACGACGTGCAAACATATGATCTCTCCCTGATTGAACCTGTATTTAAGTACATTCTTTCAGATAGGGAGATGACCGCGCGAAGCAACAGATGCATAAAAAAAACGGACAAGATTTTCATCTTATCCGTTTTCGCATTTCTAAGACCGAAGTCTGCAAACTGTAATTAAGAAGCCAGCGCTGCCTTTTTGATGTCGCGTTTGACGCGACGGGCACTCAGGGACAAATTGATATCCCGTGCTTTCAGAAGGAAGTTATCCAAACCGCCGTTATGCTCAACCGAGCGCAAACCTGCGGCAGAAACTTTCATGCTGAACGACCGACCCAATGCATCTGACATCAAGCGGACTTCTTGCACATTTGGCAGAAACCGGCGACGGGTTCTGTTCTTGGCGTGGCTTACATTGTTGCCAGCCTGAACACCTTTACCTGTTAATTCGCAACGACGTGCCATCGTGAACCTCTTTAACCAATAAATAAAAATGCCGACGCGAGACGCCAGACGTGGCACGGTATTTAAGGAATGTCGGCGCACCCGTCAAGCATATTAATCCAAAAAACACCGATAACTCCGCATCGGGAGTTATTTAGTCAAAAACAGCGCCAGCAATTGCTCTGCGGCGTCGGTTGGATCAATTTTCCCGGATTTTACATCAGTTTCCAACCTCGGGAGCAAATCGGCAACCGCCTCATGTTCTCTAAATCGGGACATCAGAGAATCATCCAGCTCCGACCACATCCAGGACGCCGCCTGCTCTCGCCGTTGTGCCTCCAGCTCGCCGTCCGTGGACCGCGCAACACGATATCGCTCGATAGCCTCCCATAAATCTTCAATGCCTAACTTTTTGAGCGCCGAGATCATCAGAACTTCGGGTCGCCAATGCTGGCTTTTAGGCCGCATCAATCCAAGGGCGCCTTTATATTCGGCTGCGGCCCGCCGTGCCGTCGCTTTCAAATCGCCATCCGCCTTGTTGACCACCACAAGATCAGCCAGCTCCATGACACCTCGCTTAATACCCTGCAGCTCATCCCCACCGGCCGGCGCCAATAGCAGCATGAAAACATCGACCATTTCCGCCACGGTGGTTTCCGACTGACCGACACCAACGGTTTCAATCAGGATAGTATCAAAGCCACTTGCTTCACAGAGCAGCATGGCTTCACGGGTACGACGGGCAACACCGCCGAGGGAGCCGCCTGACGGCGAGGGCCGGATAAAAGCATTGGGGTCACGCACCAATTCTTCCATTCGGGTTTTATCGCCAAGGATGGAACCACCTGTCCGCTTGGAGGATGGGTCAATGGTCAGGACGGCCACTTTATGTCCAGCCGCCGTCAGGAACTTGCCAAATACTTCGATAAAGGTGGATTTTCCTACGCCGGGCGTTCCTGAAATACCAATCCGAACCGAGCGACCCGTTAACGGTAGAATCTGGGTGATCAGGTCGCGCGCCTGTTCCCGGTGATCGCGCCGCGAGGATTCCACCAGCGTGATCGCCCGCGCCAGGGCACGGCGGTCTCCTGCTTTCAGTTTTTCGGTTATCTGCTTAATTGTCTTAACCATCCCATTTACCGCCACGTTACCCCTTGGGTATGGGAAAATACGGGGCGGCCGTCAAGTCTCTTGAAAGAGCTTTCGTAAATATCGCGATCAATCTAGTCTAGGAAAATGATCAGTCGTATTACAACAGTCGAAATGCATACGGGCGGCGAGCCCTTGCGCATCATCACCGATGGTGTCCCGGTGCCGGACGGTCGGACCCTGCTGGAAAAGCGGGCTTTTTTACGGGATTATGCCGATCACTACCGGCAGTTCCTGATGTTCGAGCCACGCGGCCACCGGGATATGTATGGGGCTCTTCTCGTTCCCGCCGATCATCCCGACGCCGATCTTGCCGTCATTTTCCTGCATAACGAAGGCTATAGCACCATGTGCGGCCATGCCATTATTGCCCTGGGCCGCTACGCGCTGGATTACGGCCTGGTGGTCAAGAACACCGAAGAAACAAAGGTCAATATTCAATGTCCCTGCGGCCTCGTCACGGCTTATGTGAAAACAGAGGACGGCGTTACAGGCGCCGTGCGGTTTGAAAGCGTTCCGGCCTTCGCCGTCGCCCTTGGCACCTATGTGGAGACGCCAGATTACGGCCCGGTCGAGATCGATATCGGCTATGGCGGGGCGTTTTATGCGCTGCTCGATGCCGCCACCATCGGACTGGATGTGCGCCGCTCGACCACGGCCGATCTGGTCCGGGCGGCAACGCAAATATCAGAGGCGGTGAAGAAGCAGATCCCCATTACCCACCCGGAGGCAGAAGATCTGGGCTATCTGTACGGCACCATCCTGACCGATGGTGGGGATGGTGCGACGGGCGCGGCCAGCGCCAACATATGCGTCTTCGCCGATGCACAGGTCGATCGCAGCCCAACCGGATCTGGCGTCACCGCACGGCTCGCCGTCGCGGCCGCCCGCAAAACGGCTCAGGCCGGTGAGATTTATCAATTTGAAAGCGTTACAGGATCCATTTTCACCGGCAAGATTATGCGAGCAACAAAAGTTGGGCCCTATAACGCCGTAACAGTTGAGGTTGCCGGACAGGCTTACTATTGTGGCACCGCAGAATTTACCGCCGAGGATGGCGATACGCTGGCAGGCGGTTTCTTGCTGCGCTAAAATGAACGGGAGTATAGAGATGACGAGCTCGGATTTGAAAAATCAGGCGGAGGCAACCATGATGAATGCCTATTCGCCGTATTCCAATTTCAAGGTCGGCGCGGCCATCCGCACCGTCGCTGGAAATGTCTATAGCGGCTGCAATGTGGAAAATGCCTCCTACGGTCTGTCCATTTGCGCGGAACGTAATGCCATTATGCAAGCGGTGGCCACTGAAGGACCGGGGATGAAACTGGCGGCCGTTGTCGTGACTAATTATAATCAAAAAGGCGAAAGCGGGGCTTGTTCTCCCTGCGGCGCCTGCCGTCAGTTTATGATCGAATTTGCAACGCCACAAACCACCGTCATTTATCCCGGTGAGAACGGCGACATTGAAACCAACGCGGACAAACTGCTACCCGATAGTTTTTCCTTTTAAGGAAGATTAGCCGCGGCCCCGATAGGATGGCACACCCTGATCGGGCAGCCAGACATCTTTGATCGGCGCGCCGGTTTGCCAAAAGACATCAATGGGAATACCACCGCGTGGATACCAGTAGCCGCCAATGCGCAACCAGCGCGGCGACAGCAAATCAACGATGCGTTTGCCAATGCTGACGGTGCAGTCTTCATGAAAAGCGCCATGATTGCGGAACGAGGTCAGAAACAGCTTCAGTGATTTTGATTCCACCAGAAATTGGTCCGGGACATAGTCGATGACCAAATGGGCGAAATCCGGCTGTCCGGTCATCGGGCAAAGCGAGGTAAATTCCGGCGCCACGAAACGCACCAGATAATTCACATCACTTTGGCCATTGGGCACCTTTTCCAGCACCGCGTCTTCCGGGTTCTGCGGCTGTTCCGCCGCCTGCCCCAACAGGCTCAGACCGCTGACGTCTGTCTCGACCATTGTTATCGGTGCCCTTCAAAGCCGTCTATAAAGCTGGTGATGTTGGCGCCCAGAAAGTCCCGGTTATAGCCGCCTTCCTGCACCAGCACTGTTGGAAAGCCCAGATGCGCAATATTGGCGGCGATGGCGCCGAAGCCTTCTGTTGTGATTCCAAGGCCGGCAAACGGATCGCCTTCAAACGCATCGAGGCCCAACGCGACAAACAGCACATCCGGCGCGAAAGCTTTCAACGCCGTCAGCGCAATTTCCAGTTTCGCCAGAAAGGCCTCATCTTTACTGCCTTTGGGCAGCGGCAAGTTGAGATTGAAGCCGTCCCCTTCACCGTGCCCCCGCTCCTGCTCATAACCCGCAAAGAACGGATAAAAATCACTGGGATCGCAATGCATGGAAATAGTCAGCACATCGGCCCGCTCGTAAAAGATCCCTTGCGTACCATTACCATGATGCACATCGACATCGAGAATGGCGACACGGTTGACGCTGCGACGGGCATATTGTGCGGCAATGGCGATGTTATTGAGAAAACAGAATCCCCCCGCCTGATCCTTATACGCGTGATGCCCGGGCGGGCGGCAAAGGGCATAAGATGATTTTTTCGCGGCCAGATCTTCCAGCACATAATCCGTTGCCGTCAGCGCCACATTATTCGATGCCACCGCCGCTTCCCATGTCTGACGGCCCACCGGTGCGGACATGTCCGTTGTATAATATCCAACTTCACCAACCAGCCCCGTCGGCATCCCGGACATATGACGGCCCGGATGGATATTGGGCAGCACTTCTTCATTTCCCATATCCTCTGCATGCCAGCGCATCGAGATGGTTTCCAGGAAATGCAAATATCCGGGGGTGTGAACGGCGGCTCGCGGGCTTGCCCCAAAATCATCGGGTCCGACAATATCATGTCCGGCGTCGCGCAAACCCGTGATCAGCGCCTCGGCCCGGCCCGGAACTTCCTGCGGCTCATGAAACGCCCCGCCTTTAAAATAGGTTTGCGGGTCGTGTTTGGCATGGTCCGGACTGTAAACGATTTTCATACGTCACCCTTCTGTGGAGGAATTCTGCCCGCATCATACAGCCACATCAGGGGCGCCGGTCAAGCAGTTCTATCGGTCCCGCCAATACATGAAAAAAATTCATGGATTTGGCCAAACCTATAGAAAATTTTCATGTATTGGCATCGGGATGTAAATCGATGCCCTTGTCCATACTACGCTCAGTGTAGAGAATCTTTTGGTGCTCCCTTTGGCGATAAAAATAATTTTCACTTTTGTCTTTCCAACCCGATTTGAATTAGGCGATCATGGACTGTGGAAAACACCGTCAAGATTTTGAGGGAAAATTCTGCGTAACGCTGTCACAAAGGAGGATATCATGCCAGATTTCTGGTTGGGGGTCATTGGCGGGGCGATCGGCGTAGTTGTCGGCGGTGCCGGTCAGTTTGCCATTGATCATTTTCGGCATCAGCGCGACACCAAGTCTCAACGAATGCTAGATGACCATCGCAAGGCCCTGCTGCAGACGGCCCTTGAAAATATGCCGGCTGAGACGGAATGGCGAAAGCTGAGTACCCTGTCCCGCATTATCGGCGCCGATTACGAAACAACCACCCGACTACTCATTGAACTCGGCGCCCGCGGCTCCGAGGGGGAAAAGGATGTCTGGGCTCTGCTCGACGACAAACCGCTGCACGAAAAACCCGATTAGTTTTTAGGCTTTGCGTTGTTTGCGGATCAGCTCCAGCACTTCGGCGGCGGCTTCGGGAATATTTGTGCCTGGTCCATAAATAGCGGCGACGCCGGCGTCATACAGCATGTCATAATCCTGAGCCGGGATCACACCGCCACAGACCACCAGAATATCGCCCGCATCTTGCGCTTTCAGTTCGGCAATGATCTGTGGCACCAGTGTTTTGTGACCGGCGGCTTGCGATGAAATACCGATCACATGCACATCGCTTTCGATGGCATCTGTGGCAGCTTCGGCCGGGGTCTGGAATAACGGTCCCACATCCACGTCAAAGCCAATATCGGCGAACGCTGTGGCGATTACTTTAGCGCCGCGATCATGCCCATCCTGCCCCAGTTTAACCACCAGCATTCTCGGTCGGCGTCCTTCTTCTTTGGCGAAGGTTTCAATATCCCGTTGAATTTTCATAAAGCCCTCATCCCCTTCATAAGCCGCCCCATAGACACCGCTGATCGAGCGGATCTCTGCCCGGTGCCGGGTAAAGACTGTCTCCATGGCGTCAGAAATCTCCCCCACTGTCGCCCGCGCCCGAGCGGCGTCGACACAGAGTTCCAGAAGATTTTCGCCCCCGCGGGCGCCCTCGGTCAAGGCAGCAAGCGCCGCCTGACAGGCCGCATCATCCCGCGTCGCCTTGATTTTGTTGAGCCGGGCGACTTGCTGGCGCAGCACTTTCGTATTATCCACATCCAGAATATCGATATCGCTATCGTCTTTCTCGAGCTTATATTTATTGACGCCGACAATGGTCTCCTCGCCGCGATCAACCCGAGCTTGGCGACGGGCGGCAGATTCTTCGATGCTGAGTTTCGGCATACCGCTTTCGACGGCTTTCGTCATCCCGCCCAGCTCTTCAACTTCCTCAATCAGCTTCCAGGCTTCCTCGGCGATGGAGTTGGTCAGGCTTTCCACATAATAACTGCCGCCCAGCGGATCGATCACATTGGTAACACCGGTTTCTTCGGCCAGAATAAGCTGTGTGTTCCGGGCGATCCGAGCAGAAAAGTCCGTCGGCAAGGCAATGGCTTCGTCCAGCGCGTTGGTATGCAGGCTTTGGGTGCCCCCCAAAACCGCCGCCATGGCTTCATACGCCGTGCGAATAACATTATTGTACGGGTCTTGTTCGGTCAGGCTAACGCCGGACGTCTGGCAATGGGTGCGCAGCATCAAGGAGCTTTTATTTTGCGGCTCAAACTCGGAAATCATTTTCGCCCAGAGCATCCGGGCGGCGCGCAGTTTGGCAACTTCCATAAAAAAGTTCATGCCAATGGCGAAGAAGAAGCTGAGGCGCGGTGCGAAATCATCAATTTTCAAACCCGACGCCATGGCCGCCCGCGCATATTCCAAACCATCGGCCAATGTAAAGGCCAGCTCCTGCACCTGCGTCGCGCCGGCTTCCTGCATATGATAACCGGAAATCGAGATTGAATTGAAGCGCGGCATCTTAGCCGACGTATAGCCGATGATATCGCCGATGATCCGCATGCTGGGCTCCGGCGGGTAAATATAGGTGTTGCGGACCATAAATTCTTTCAGGATATCATTCTGGATCGTCCCCGCCAGCTTGTCGGGACTGACCCCCTGCTCTTCCGCGGCCACAATATAATTGGCCAGGATGGGCAAAACAGCCCCGTTCATGGTCATGGAGACGGACATCTCATCGAGCGGGATGCCGTCAAACAGGATTTTCATATCCTCAACGCTATCGATGGCAACGCCGGCCTTGCCGACATCGCCCACTACTCGCGGATGATCAGAATCATAGCCACGATGGGTTGCCAGATCAAAAGCAACCGACAGCCCTTTTTGCCCGCCCGCTAGATTGCGGCGGTAAAAGGCGTTTGATTCTTCTGCCGTTGAAAAACCGGCATATTGACGAATGGTCCAGGGGCGATTGGCATACATGGTGGCCCGAACACCGCGCTGAAACGGCGCCATCCCCGGCAAGGCTCCCTCAAGTTCCATGCCTTCGAGATCCGCGGCTGTATAGAGCGGCTTGACTGGAATCCCTTCCGGTGTGTTCCAAACCAGATCATCGGTGCTGCGTCCCCGCAATTCTTTTTCCGCGAGTTTATCCCAGTCTTCCAAGTTCTGTTTTGGAAAGTCAGCCATTTTAAATACGTCCCTTTTGTTTCTCAATATTGTGCATCGCAACACAACAGAGTGTCAAATTTTTCTCCGCGTCACGCTCTTTCTCCCACATTCCAAGGGGTCTTATCAATAAAAATATCAAACGAACGTTTGGCTAATTCTACTCCGACTCGAGCTGTGCGCTGCAATCTTGGACTGTCAAAAGTGCAAGACAATGAGGAATCACTTGTAATATGGGTTCCTGTTCATAGATCTTTCTGATAGATCTTAATGGGTTCGGAGGCGGTTACGCTTCCTTTTTCGCAGTAAAGAGAAACATGCCTCCCAACAACTATTCCCCATCCTCACAATCCATGAAAGTCGATCGGATCACGGCGGTGCTTGGGCCCACCAATACCGGCAAGACCCATTTGGCGGTGGAACGCATGATGGGCCATGCGGACGGTATTATCGGCCTGCCCCTTCGGCTGCTCGCCCGGGAAATTTATGACCGGGTCTCGGCACAAAAGGGCGCGGCCAATGTTGCACTGGTGACCGGCGAGGAGAAAATCATTCCGCCCCACGCCGTGTATTTTATCTGCACAGTGGAGGCCATGCCGCTCGACCGGGGGTTTGAGTTTCTCGCCATTGACGAAATACAACTGGCCGCCGATCCGGAGCGTGGCCATATTTTTACCGATCGTCTTTTGCATGCGCGGGGGCGTGAGGAAACGATGTTTCTGGGCGCTGAAACCATTCGGCCCTGGATCCAGCGATTAATCCCCGAAGCCTCTTTCATCTCGCGGCCGAGATTTTCAAAATTGACTTATCGTGGACCCAAGAAGATATCCCGTCTGCCACCGCGGTCCGTCATCGTCGCCTTTTCCTCCAGTGACGTTTATGCCATCGCCGAACTGGTACGCCAGCAACGGGGCGGCGCCGCTGTGGTGATGGGGAATCTCTCACCGCGCACCCGCAACGCCCAGGTCGAGCTTTATCAATCAGGCGATGTGGATTATCTGGTGGCGACGGATGCCATTGGCATGGGCCTCAATATGGATATTGATCATGTGGCCTTCGCCGGGACCGTGAAATATGACGGCGCCATATCCCGCCGTTTGCGACCGGCGGAGTTTGCCCAGATCGCCGGCCGGGCGGGTCGGCATATGAATGATGGGACGTTCGGGACAACGGCAAATGTTGAGCCGCTGGAAGACGATCTTGTGGAGAAAATCGAATCCCACGAGTTTGAGGCGGTGCGTCACATCCGTTGGCGCAATCAGAAGCTCAATTTTACAACCGCACGAGACCTGCTCCGATCGCTGGAGAAAAGCCCCGCCATTGAGGGGATGGTCTCGCCGCGGGATCCGGAAGACTATACAGCTTTTAAAACCTTGATCCGCGATGACGAGGTGCGCCAGCACTCACAAAGCTCCAACAAGATACGTCAGTTATGGCAGGTTTGTCAGGTTCCAGATTTTCGTCAGACCATGCATGATGAACATGTCCGCCTGCTCAAACAAATATTTTTGCATTTACAATCGCCGTCGGGCAAGCTACCCAGCGACTGGATTTCGAGCCACCTGAACCGGCTTCAGAAAACCGATGGCGATATTGATACCCTGGCAACACGGATTGCTCATACACGGACATGGACGTATATTTCCCATGTATCTGAGTGGATGGATGATTATAAACATTGGCAGGACGCAGCGCGTAACATAGAAGATAAACTGTCAGATGCTTTGCATGAGCGCCTGACTCAACGATTTGTAGACAGACGCACGGCCATGCTGGTGCGGAAATTGAAAGACAGCAGTCAATTGGAAGCACAGATTAGCGATACGGGTGATGTCCAGGTAGAAGGACATTTCATCGGAACCTTGGTCGGATTGAAGTTCAATGCCGATACCAGCGTCAACAGCACCGAAGCCCGCACTTTGCGGAATGTCGGAAATAAAACCATTGCCGCGGAGATAGCCCTTCGGGCCGCCCGACTGACGGCGGCACCCGATGAGGCGATCACGCTCGATGCGGCCGGAAAGATTTCCTGGGAAGATGCGATTATCGGATCCTTGGTAAAAGGCGAGACCGTCTTGAAGCCGAAATTGCAGCTGCTAGCCAGCGAGCAATTGAACGGTCCGGCGCTGGAATCCGCCACGAAACGCCTCAATGACTGGATCACAGCACAAATCGACACACGCCTTAAGCCCTTGGTTATGCTGGCAGATCTTCCTCTCACCGGGGCGGCACGCGGCATTGCCTTCCAGGTCAGCGAAAATCTCGGCGCCCTGCCCCGTTACAAACTCGGTGACCAGATCCGTAATCTGGACAAAAAAGATTACGGCCGCCTGAAGTTTGGTGGTTTGCGGGTTGGATATGAGCATGTGTTTATGCCCATATTGCTCAAACCCGACCCGACTGCTTTACGCTGCCTGCTCTGGGCCATTCACGAAGAACGCAATCCTATCCCGCCGCTGCCGCCTGCCGGTCGGGTTTCGTTCGAGACCGAGAAAGGCCTGCATTGGAGCTACTATCTGACAGCGGGATATGCCGTCTTCGATAATCTGGCAGTGCGCATGGATATGCTGGACCGTTTGGCCGGCCTGTTGCGGCGCGCTTCCCGGGGCCTAATCGACACGACAGAGCCCGCCAAGACCGAATCGCCTGTGGTAAAAACCGCGGAAACAGTACCTGATTCTCCGAAATCGGCGGCAGATACAGCTGATAAGGCTGAAGAGGCAGAAAAAACTGATGTGGCGCCTGACTTGCCTGTCGAGACGTCAGCGCCAGTTGAAGAAACCGTCGCGGAGACAAAACCTGAACCGGAGGCTGAGGCTAATCCAGCACCGGAAGCGACCCCAACTGATGGCGAAACTGAAACCAAAGAGGCCGTCACTCCGGCCCCGGCAGAAGCAGAAGCAGTAGAAGCAAAACCGGAAAAAGCCCTGGATGGCGACGCCGCGAAAGGCAAGGGCGAGCAGCCCAAGAAAAAAGATCTGCCACGGAACCAGCCGTTTAAACCAACCCATGAAATGCTGTCCCTTGTTGGCACAACCCGCGAGCAGTTTTCCCTGATTTTGGCAAAACTTGGCTATGAGCAGCAAGGCGAAGGCGAGGAAATCACTTTTCGCCGGGTGCCGTTCCACAAACGCAAGCGTAGCGAAAAGCCAAAGCCCAACGGCAGAAAGCCACAGCAAAATACCGCCGGAAAACCGACGTCAAAATCCAAGCCTGCCCATCGCAAACCGGCGCCCCGTGCCCCGGAAATCGATCCGGACAGCCCTTTTGCTATTTTGAAAACGTTAGGCAAAAAATAATTGAATTCAGACAGCGCAGAGCCAAAGGCCCCGACATTACGTGTTGATAAATGGCTTTGGTTCGCGCGGTTTTTCAAAAGCCGAAATATCGCAACAAAACTGGTGCAGGCGCGAAAGTTACGTATTAACAGCGTTCCTGTCGCCAAGGCCAGCGTCAGCATCAAGGCGGGTGATGTGCTGACCTTTCAGCAACAAAAGACCATTCGCGTCATCAAGATTATTGATATCGGAGCCCGGCGCGGTCCGGCGAGCGAAGCGCAAACCCTGTATGAAGATCTTGTCCCGCCGGAGGTGCAGAAACCGGATGTTGTGAAGACCAGGCGATCCGGGCAACGCGACGCAGGTGCCGGACGACCGACAAAAGCAGACCGGCGGGCGCTGGACAAACTTCGCCCGGATCCGGAAGATCCCTAATTCCCTTTTTGCGTCGATTGATTTACAAGAGCGACACAGATAGACAAACGAAGGAAACACCGTGGCAGAAGCAAAAGATTTCGAGCAATTCATTTCCACGTGGAATGACGGCGGTACCGGTTATTTCAAGCTGGGAAGAATTTCGCTGTCCGAAACCTCGAGCAGCTACGCATTGGAAGCAGCAGCAAAGAAATGTGCCAAGGATATTGAAGCCGAAGTGCTATATGCGTGGGACTTGGGCAAAAGCGAAAGTGACGCCTGGTGGCTGGGCTGGGGCGGCTACGATCTTGAAGAGGAAATTCCGTTTCACGCCGCCTTAAGCAAACCGGAAGCCATCGAAAAAATTAAAGCGTTCGATCCGAAGGATAACGAGTTTGAATGTGCATCACTGGATGAATATAAGGATATTCTCTTTAGCGCTTATGACGAAGATCTAACGGCAAAAGATCTCCATCGAGGTTTTCTCGATTGGGTCGGCACTCTCAAAAAAGAAGCCCGATTGACCTTACAGGAAGATTTGACCAGCTGGACTAAAAACGCCGCAAAAGCTTAAAACAAATTGCGAAAAGCGAGCCAGGCTGCGTAAATTCTGGTAACGGTCGTCACCCAGCACATGGCGCCAAAAATCAGGGCAACTTCAACAAAGTAATTGGGCAAGAGGCACATCAGCACCATGGCGACAATGGTTTCCATGCCTTCGGTTAATCCACCGAGGTAATAAAGTGACTTACGGCCGCGAATATCCGTCGAGATTTTATGCTTCTCGGCCATGATCGCATAAGTCAAGAACGTGCAGGCTGTTCCCATAAAACTGAGAATCAGAAACGCCCCCGCCAAGGTATTTTCCGGTCGCGCCCAGGCGAAGGCAAAAACCACGGCGGAATAGAAAATAAAATCACAAACGATATCAAGATACCCGCCAAAATCCGTCAGTAACGAGTGCCGGGCAACCGCCCCGTCCAATCCGTCGAAAATTCGGTTAATGAGGATAAGCACCAAGGCAACGCCGTAATTTTCGGTGACAATGAACGGGACAGCGGCGATACCCAATCCAAAACCGACAATTGTCACCATATTCGCCGACACGCCAAGGGCAGCCACTTTTGTCCCAATATAATTGAGCGGCGGGTCAATTACGTGCCTCAGGGCTGCGTCAAACATGGTCTTCCTTGAATTTCATCTTGATCCAATATCCGTCAAATGAGACAGTTGATGCAACCTAAATAAAAGCTTCTATCGCAGAGGCAAAGACATATCCGGCCGCTCCCGATATTGTGACCGGAAAAAGGGAGATAAATCATGGCACAAACACACGAATTTACGGCAAATATAGACTGGACCGGCGCTGCTGCAGGCCCGACAACCGATTATAAGAACTATTCACGCGACTATAATATCTCCATTGAGGGCCGTCCGGTGATTGCCGGATCTGCAGATCCGGTGTTTCTTGGAAAAGGCGATCGCTATAACCCCGAAGACATGCTGGTCGCGTCGCTCTCGGCCTGCCATCTCCTCAGCTATCTGGCGCTTTGCGCCCGAAAAAAGATTTCGGTCACCCAGTATCATGATACGGCCTGGGGCAAAATGGAGTTGAAAGATGGCGCCCTCCGTTTCACAGAGGTTATCTTGCGTCCCATTATGATCATAAGCCCCGAAAGCGATCTGGACATCGCGCGGCGTTTACATACAGAAGCTCATAAAGTTTGCTTTATCGCTAATTCTGTAAATTTCCCGGTTCACAATGAGCCAACCATTCATGTGGCAAGCTAACTAACTGTTAACCAGCCTGTGGGATGATGAGGCGAAATTTCAAGAACGGGCAACCATGCAACTAAAATTTGAAGCAGCTATTTTTAACAAAGATGTTTTGCAAGCCGTGAGTGATGGCAGCAAACACCGCAATTTATCGGATGATTGGGCGGAAACTCATTATATCGAGTTCTATGCCGCTGATGTTGAAGCAGCCTGGGGGAAAGTCCAGCAAAAATACCGAGCGGATAAAGGGTTCGTTATCAAGACAATCGACGAAGTCTCTTAATATCCTGCGTAATAGGGATTACTGCCGCCGGCATGATCCGTAACGTCCAATACCCGTTCAATAGTCGGTACGGCGCTTTTGATTTCCACTTCAACACCTTGTTTCAAAGTCGCGTCCGCCATCCCACAACCCTGACAGCCGCCGGCCATTTCGACAAATGCTGTTTGATCCTGAATATCGATCAAGGAAATATATCCGCCATGGGCGGCAATAGCCGGATTAATCCGAGTTTCCAATAGAACCCGTATCTGGTTGGCTTCTTCGGTTTGCAGACCCGGCCGTCCTTCATCAACTGTTTCCGTGATATCAACCATGCGCTCAAATTTTACGCGGCTGATTTCGGGCACAAAATGTTTCAGCGTATTCTCAATTTTTATCTGAGTACCGAAGGCAGGGGTCGACAACCCCGAGCTGTCCATCTCCAGAACAACAGTACCGTTCGTCGGATCAAAGGATTTAAACAAGACTTCGCCGCCATCATCTTGGAGCTGCGGCCGAACACGATCATCAACAAGTTCAACAATGACATCAACAATTTTTTGATCGTCTTCGGAATAGCTAGTGGTCGCCTCAGCATCACCGCCAAGCAAAACCGGCAGACCGCTCATATAATGGTCCATAACAGCCGCCAGCACCATCGGCTTAAGTTGTATCCAAAGCGCCTTGTGAGTTTCATCATCCGTCTTGGTAATCGTCACATGATCTTCACCAAGCTCCACTTCTTTCACACCCGGTATATCAAACAGGCGGGCTGCGAGGGGAGATCGTTCACGTCCTTGCTGCGGATCATTAAAGCGTACGGAACCTGAGACCAGAACCTGGCGGCCTGGAAGAAACTGCATTCGATTGTCATCGTCAAGCGGCAAGGTCTGAATAAACATCTACGGGCTCCAGTCCGTTAAAAAAACGGACAGTTAAACAAAACACGATCATCTGCTAACAAAATGCGGGTAGATGATCAAGCGTCAATACTAACATATGTCACTCTTATTGACTTGCAATATGTCCCAAGGCTTTAAATTTGTCAGACCGTCGCCACAGGATTGGCCGGAGAGCCGACGGCACCGGGCAACCGAAGAGGCGGCGCCGTGAGTAAAAAGCGCGACCGATTATTCGTCTTAAGCCAGCTATTCAGCGGCGTAAGATGCCACAGCTCGCCTAAGTGAATACCTAACTTGAATAAGCAATGCTCGTGAATGGGGAGAAAAGCGCAATTACCATGACCTTCCCGCGATGGATGTGCCTCCACCGCGTAATTATCGGCGATCAGCAAAGAAAGCCCCGTGTCGGTTATCCAATTGAGTAGTTTCGGATCGCGTCCATCCAGCGCACAGCAAGAATGATGCAATTTCTCCTTATCTGGCACCCCGTTCATTTCCATAATTTGTTGCGCAAATCCTGTATGCAAGCAGACCATGTCCCCTTCTTCGACGACGACATTATCCGTTTCCAGAACTTGCATTAGATCATCGTAGCCAACCATTTTGGAGTCTCGGCCAAAGGCACCTTCCAGATCTATCATCACGCCGCGCCCCTGAACACCTGCGGCAGCCATATTCTCGATACCCAGACATTCGGCGCCGGACCCGTTTGGATCGTCGGGGCTATGAATATGCTCTCCGGCGCGATATCCATTGTAATAGACAATCTCTGCCACGCCATCGCCATCGGCATCAAATTCTTGGCCGACATGGGCCAGACTGTCCCATTGCGAAGAATACTGGGTATGCAGAACCACGACGTCATCGCAAATTACATCAATCATACTGGGATTATCTTGCGACAAATTGTAATTCATATTGGGTCGATTACCGGATCGGAACGTCGGCGAAAGGGTCGGTGGATAACGACGGGGATTGAGAATATTTCCACCCGGTAAATCAAGCGGGAGACTTAAGCAAAACCGTTCTCCGGTTTTGACTTCTGCCGCTGCCGCCAGGATTTTCTCTGGCGTGACCAAATTTAGACGCCCAATTTGATCTTCATCGCCAAATTCGCCCCAGTTCGAACCTTCTGGTCGCTTTACCCATCTTGGCATTTTTTGCTCCTTTTTATTTTGAATATAGCATAGCCACCCCTTACCCCTCTGCCTAGTCCTGGGGCAGAGAAATGTAACAACTGCTTCGCGAATTGACGTAAGGGAAGCAAACTGATAGCTGTATGTCTAAAATAGAAAAATTCTCGGCATAATAAAAAATGAAAAACGAAGCTGGAACCGCCTTTAAAATTATTGCGACATTATCGTTTGTGTATGTCGCCAGTAATTTCTTTCGATCTTCGACCGCGGTCATCGCGCCGAATATTATGGAGGATCTTGCGCTAAGCCATGAGCAACTTGGGATTGTCGGTGGCATCTTCTTCATTGCCTTCGCATTATTCCAAGTGCCGGTCGGAATCTTCCTCGACCGGTATGGGCCGAAGAAAACCATTTGCGGCTTAATGCTAATCTCGGTTTTTGGATCGTTCGGATTTGCCCTCGCCTCAAATTTTATGGAGCTTTCTGCTGCGCGGTTTTTTATCGGCGTGGGATGCGCCCCGGTTTTAATGGGATCCCTGGTGATAATATCGAGATGGCTACCAGCCCACCGATTTGCATTCTATGCTTCTCTAATTGTCGGCCTTGGCGGCTTAGGCAATATTTTTTCCACCATTCCGACAGCGTTGCTAACTGACTATGCGGGCTGGAGAAACGTCTTCTGGGTAGCCGGTGGATTTACGGCAATCTCGCTGGTTTTTGGATTTCTGATTATCAAGGATGCGCCTGCTGGCCATCCTTTTCATGACCGAAAAGTCGAGAATATAAAGGACACCCTGCGCGGCGTACTAGGTATCATTAAGGATCGTGAATTTCAGTATGCCTTTGCCATAAACCTCATCATATATGCGGTCGTTATGACCATTGTTGGATTATGGGGCGCTCATTTTCTCCACGACATATATGGCCTTGATCTAACTGAACGTGGAAGTATCCTGCTATGGATGATTTTGGCAATGATTGGCGGCAGCATCGGTTATGGCTATCTGGATGGTATCTTCAAGAGCCGTAAACGACTTGTCATCACAGCAGCCCTACTGACAGTCGTTATTTTACTTATATTGGCAGTCATTCCTGTCGTCAGCGTCTGGATGGTTTCTGCGCTACTCATTCTGTTATGCTGTGTTGGTAGCTATGGTGTTCTGATTATGTCCCACGGTCGCGCCATTTTTCCAGAACATCTTTTAGGACGTGGCATCGCCACTCTAAATACTGCTGTTTTTCTAGGTGTCTTTCTAATGCAGGCCATGGGCGGTTTTATTATTGGGCAATTCGTCGAAGACGACGGTTCTGCGCCCCTTATCGCTTACCGGGTTCTGTTCCTAAGTATCGCCGTAATCCTCTTTATAAGTGTCCTGATTTTCAGCAAATCAAAAGATTCAAAGTCTGTACAAAAAAAACCACCGCTTCCCCAGGAAGCACCTAGTTAAGCAGCGGTTCATTACCAAATTTCGGAAAATCAATCGCGATAGTTACTACCCTTGCGGTCCAATATTCGTAAGAGACCTGGCCATTCCAACGTCGTCCGCGAACCGAAGGACTGGAACTGCGACACGGCATGTTCACAAACTTCGCGAGGTGGAATGATAATTTCTGACCCACCGGCCAACGCCTTGATCTGAGCTTCACAAGATTTTTCAAGATAATATATTCTACGGAACGCCTCTGATACCGTACCGCCGACTGTCAATAACCCATGGTTCCTGAGGATCATAGCAATTGAATCACCAAGATCCCGGACCAACCGCTCCCGCTCATCAAGATCCAGTGCAATACCTTCATACCCGTGATAGGCAAGGCAATTATAGAACATCAAGGAATTCTGCGTGAGAGGTAATAGACCTTGCTTTTGCGCAGAAACAGCCATGCCCGCGGTAGTATGCGTATGGAGAACGCAGGCGACATCATGACGGGCGCCGTGAACCGCGCTATGAATAGTGTATCCCGCCGGATTAATCTTGAACGGTGTCTCGTCCAATACATTGCCATCGATATCTACTTTGATCAGACTAGAGGCTGTAATTTCATCAAAAAACAAGCCGTAAGGATTGATCAGGAAGTGGTTATCTTCGCCAGGTACACGCGCCGAAATATGGGTAAAAATCAGGTCTGTCATACCGTAATGTGCGACAAGCTGATAACAAGCCGCCAGATTGACGCGTTCTTCCCACTCTTCGTCGCTTACTTTACCGTGCAGGCTGGGCACCATTTTGTTTATTTTATCTACACCCATTTCCAGTCTCCTTATTATTTAGTTGGCGTGGTTTTTCAGCATATTTCGGGCAATAACCAATTGTTGAATCTGCGTCGTCCCTTCGTAGAGACGTAACAATCGCACATCCCGATAGAATCTTTCTACTTTATACTCGGCCATATAGCCAGCGCCGCCGTGAATTTGAACAGCGCGATCTGCAATCTTTCCAGCGGCTTCTGTGGTGAACATTTTGCAACAGGCTGCCTGCATTGAGATATCTTCATCATTATCATATTTTCGAGCCGCATCCAATGTCATAGCTGTTCCCGCAAATAGTTCCGCCTGGCTATCCGCCAATAAAGCCTGAACCAACTGGAACTCTCCGATAATGGTGCCGAATTGTTTGCGCTCTGCCGCATATCCCAAGGCTTCACTTAATATACGTTCCGACATGCCTGTCGAAACTGAGCTTAAATGCAACCGGCCTCGGTCTAGAACCTTCATTGCCGTGTAGAAGCCCTGCCCTTCTTCACCGCCCATCAGCGCGGATGCCGGAATTCTAACATCTTCGAAGATCACATCGCTGGTCTTGGTGCCCCGTTGGCCCATTTTTTCATCAGCTTGCGTTATGGTCACACCGGGTGTCGCCGGATCTACCAAAAACGCCGAGATTCCTCCCGCCCCTTTTTTATTGGGGTCACTGCGCGCCATTACTGTCAACATCCCGGCCCGTAATGCATTGGTAATATAGCGTTTCGTTCCATTCAGGACATAGTCATCTCCGTCTCTTAGTGCGACGGTACGAAGGGACGCCGCGTCTGATCCGGCTTCCGGTTCCGTCAGGCAAAAGGAAGAGATAATCTCGCCGGAGGCCAAACGCGGCAAATATTGCTGCTTTTGTTCTTCGGTTCCGGTCATCACCAGCCCCTGACTTCCGATGCCAACTGTCGTCCCAATTACAGATCGAAAAGCAACTGAAGCTTTACAAAGTTCGTGAATTATTTCGCATTCTTGAACCATACTGACACCCAGGCCGCCATATTCCTCTGGAATAGACAAGCCGAACAATCCCAGCTCCCGCATTTCCTGAATAATGTCTTCTGGCACATCATTGGTTTCTTCCACAATGTCCTCAGCCGGAATCAACCGCTCGCGCACAAATCGTGCCACAGCATCTTTGACAAGCGAAAAAGTTTCGGTGTCTAGAGCCATCTATAAATCCTTTTATTTTTTATTTTTGTTTGTGAATGATCGGTGTTCTATCACTAATGTTTAGTGCTCGACAAGATTATGCCGTGCCGCACATCACTTCAACGCTGCGCGCCAACCCTACTAAACGCGGCCCCGCTTGTTCCCGAAGGAGCTCCTCTGTAAGCAAATAGGAAGACCCTCCGCAGTTATAGCCGACAATGTCACCTGTTGAATTATCTCTCGCGGCCGCCCCAACAGCATAGAAATTTGACTGCCAATCACCGAGTGATAAGCAATAGCCAAATTCTTCAAAATCTTTTTGTGCGGCTTCAAAACCTTTTTTCAGCAATGGCCAGTCGTCTGCGAATCGTTTTTTTATGTGATCAAGGAAAAAGTCACGCTCACCTTCCGGTAATTTACACAGGAATGCGCGACCGATGGCCGTTATGCCCATAGGTAAATAGGATCCCGTTTCCAATCTCAAGGTACTTTCTTCGCCCCCGCGCACAGTTTCCACATACAGCATATTCAATCTGTCGCGCGTCCCCATAGCGACGCCAAGCCCCATTTGTTTTGCCAGGTCATGCATCAGTGGCCGAGACAATAATCGAAGCTTATTATTCGCCAAATATGTATATCCCAAGGACAAGACAGCGGGAGAAGGTTCATATTTTCCAATACTTTGTCGATAGGTTAGATAGCCAAGCTGCAATAATGTACTGGTAAGTCGGGAGATTGTTGAGCGGGGCAAACCCGTTCGTTTCGCCAACTCGTTATTACCAATTGGCCCTTCTCCCGGACGAAACGCACGCAGTATTTCCAGACCGCGGGCCAAAGAAGTTACAAAATGACGGTCACTGGATTGATTTGCATCACCTTCTATCAAAGCTTTGTCGTTGATCATCTTCTGCCGAACCTAAAATAGATTTACCGCATAAAAACACTTGCGGAATTCTATTCCACTATGCAGAATACCCGCCTATTAGAAAACAAAAAAATAACCATACCAGTTTTCCAGGGAGGAAATAATGGGAATTAGTCTAAGATTAGGCACTGCAGCAGCTGCTGCGTTGTTAGCCCTTACAAGCGTCGCTACTGCCGACGATGTTAAATTACCAGACACAGTCGCATGGAGCGCTTACAATACCGGAACAACCGGCTACAATCAGTCAGTTGCCATCGGCAAAACACTCAAAGACAAATATGGTGTAAGCCTGCGTGTTGTTCCTGGTAAGAATGATATCTCTCGCATGGGACCACTTCGCACTAACAAAGTCCAGTTTGTTGCCAACGGTGGTGGAACGTTCTTCGGATCAGAAGGTGTCTTCAACTTTGCCGCTCCTGATTGGGGTCCACAAAGAATTCAGCTTTTGATTACAGCAACGTCAGATGCGAATATCAGCTTGGGTGTCGCTGGGGATATCGGCGTCAAAACAATGGCTGACTTGAAGGGCAAGCGTGTTGGTATTGTTCGGGGTTCTCCCGCGTTGACAATCGGTGCCCAAGCTCATTTGGCCTTTGCAAATCTGACATTTGACGATGTTGAAGTTGTTGAATTCGGTGGATATGGCGCAATGTGGAAAGGCATGGTTTCCGGTCAGGTTGATGCGGCGATTGCCTCAACAGTTTCAGGCCCAACCAAAAAACTTGAAGCCTCCCCACGTGGCATCTATTGGCCGCCAATGCCTGCAAGTGATACAGAGGGCTGGGCGCGAGTTCATGAAGTAGCCCCTTACTTTGTTCCGCATGTTGCGACACTCGGTACCGGGATTTCCAAAGACAATCCACACGAAGCTGGTGCGTATCCTTATCCGATTCTCATCACACGGGCGGATCAGGATCCAGACCTAGTTTACTCAATGGTCAAAGCCGTACATACGGAATATGACAACTACAAAGATGCTTTACCTGCGATGCCAGGTTGGGCAACAGAGCGCCAAACATTCACGTGGGCGGTACCTTACCATCCTTCGGCGGTTAAATACTGGAAAGAAGTTGGCGCTTGGACGGACCAGATGACTGAACATAATGACGCGTTGTTGAAGCGTCAGGACGTATTGGCAGCGGCTTGGGCGACTATGGCCGGAAAAGATCTTGAAGGCGATGCCTATAAAGATGAATGGATGAAAGTCCGTGGAGCAGCACTCCAAGCTGAGGGCATGAACCCAATCTGGAACTAATACTTTATGACACAAGCAAATGAAGAGAATGGAGAGGTGGCGGACCCGGATTTGGCCCGCCACCGAAACCTTTCCACTGGGTGGCGTGCAATAGTAATTGCCGTCACCGTTATCGTTACCGGACTAGCAGCCAACCAACTTTTTAATACAGGCTTCTTTATGGGAGTCACCTGGCTCGATAATGAATATCAATATGCATTATTTGGCCTGCTTGTCCCGATCGTCTTCCTGATCTTTCCGGCGTCAGCAAAAGCGTCCAGGAGCTATGTTCCCTGGTACGATATACTTTTTGCCGCCGTTACCTTTTTCCTTCTGCTTTTCTTCTTTCTCAATGCTGAGAAAATTCTTGATAGTGGCTGGGAAATGGGCGCACCGGATTATATGGTCATTCTCGGACTCGTTCTCTGGGCTCTTGTTCTGGAAGGTACACGCCGTGCCGGTGGCACGGCCCTTTTTGTTATCGTCGTCATTATATCACTGTACCCACTTTACGCTGAGGTTATGCCGGGCCCCATATCCGGTTTGAGCAGCAATTTAGCAGATACTACGGCGTACCACACGCTTAGTGCAGAAAGTATGCTTGGCATACCCATGCAAGCGCTGGCCAATCTGGTAATCGGGTTTTTGATTTTTGGCGTCGCGTTGACCCATACAGGCGGGGGCAAGTTCTTTATTGATCTAGCCTTCTCGTTACTTGGCCATGTCCGCGGTGGACCTGCGAAAGTAGCGATTTTCTCCTCCGGCCTGATGGGCTCAATGAGCGGTAGTGTTATTACAAACGTTATCACAACGGGCGTTCTGACAATTCCAGCTATGAAAAAAACAGGTTTCAAATCCGCCTATGCTGGTGGTGTTGAAGCCTGTGCGTCGACGGGCGGTGTTCTTATGCCGCCTATCATGGGATCGACAGCCTTTATCATGGCTGTTTTTCTAGATGTTCCTTACATCACTATTGCGGTTGCAGCGATTATCCCCTCCGTTTTGTATTATCTGGCTTTGTTCATCCAGATTGATGCTTATGCGGCACGAAATGATATGCCAGGTCTTCCTAGGGAACAACTTCCCAAAATTGGTGAAACAATTCGTAAAGGTTGGCATTTCGTTGCTGTTTTCGTTCTGCTGATTGTTATGCTGGTATATCTCAAGCAGGAAGTTTTGGCACCGTTCTATGCCACCGCCCTCCTGATTGTGATCAACCAAATATTCCCGCACACGCGCTGGACTATGCATGATTTCATCGAATTCATTATCTCTGCTGGAAAACTCCTTGCTGAAATCGCCGCTATTCTAGTTGGTGTTGGTCTCATCGTGGGAGCGCTTTCCATTACAGGAATGGCGGGAACACTGGTGAATGATCTGATCTTTATTGCCGGTGGTAATATTTTGATTTTGCTTTTGATGGGTGCAATTACCAGTTTCATCATGGGAATTGGCATGACCGTGACAGCCGCTTATATTTTCCTGGCGATTGTTTTGGCTCCAGCCCTTATTCAGGGCGGTCTGGATCCAATGTCAGTTCATCTGTTTATTCTGTATTGGGGCATGGTTTCCTTTATTACGCCACCAGTTGCTTTGGGAGCTTTTGCAGCAGCGACAATTGCAGGATCTAGCCCGATGCGGACTGGCTTTGAAGCCATGCGACTTGGATCTATCATCTACTTCGTTCCTTTCTTCTTCGTTCTCGACCCCGCTTTCATCGGAAACGGAGAATTTGGACGGACCGTGCTATTGTTTGTTTCGGCGGTTGCCGGCGTGACTCTGGTCGCCAGTGCTCTGCAGGGGTATTTGATGGGAATCGGAAATCTACATCGCAACTTGCTGGGTTGGCCAATTCGCATTTTAATGATGATTGGCGGCTTAGCGCTAGCGACACCGGGAGGAAGTGATCTAATTCCCTACAGTGATTTCGAGCTGGCGCTTTTCTGTCTCCTTACGGCAGGTTCTGCTGCTTTGGTCGCTTTCTTGATCAATCGACGAATGGACAATGAGGTAGCGATACCTTAACAAGCCCACTCTTCACGAAACAAACCGCCGCCAAAAGAAATTTTGGCGGCGGTTTTCTTATTGATGTGCCTTTGATTTATGACGTAAACTACCACTGATATCCTTTGTACAAATTAGGTTTTGTAAGCATGAAACGCGGCGTTATTATCTCCGTCACTTTATTGGTTCTACTGTTTTGCGGAGCTATTGCCTATGTCTATAGTTCCATCGGCAGCGTTATACAGGGCGCTGTACAAAATTACGGCTCGGAAATTACAAAATCACCAGTGATCGTAAATGAAGCAGATTTTTCTCCCGCCTCAGGCGATGCTGCGATATCCAACTTGATCGTTGGCAACCCCGTCAACTTTAGTCCGGACAACGCCTTCTCATTTCCCAGCATCGTTTTGCAAATCGACCCTGAGACCATCAGCCAGAATACAATGATCATTAAGCGGATCAAAATCGAAGCACCAGAAATTATTTACGAAATCACAGAAGACGGAGACAATCTTCGCGCTATCCGGAAAAATATAATGGCCGCCGTCGACCAGGAAAAACTTCAAGCGGTCGGCGCCGCAAATACTCAAGAAAAGAAGTTCATCGTAAATGACGTCTATATTTCCAATGCCGTTGTTATTGTTCAAGCAGCAGGATTGACAGGGAACAAAGTAACGGCAGTACTGGACGATATTCATCTTCAAGATATTGGGCGGGATCAAGATGGTATAGGCCCGGCGGCTCTCGTCGACGAAATCTATACCCCTCTTCTGCGCGCCGTAACCGTGGCAGCCGTGTCGACGGACCTAAATCTAACCGATCAGATGCGTAACATTGTCCAAGGTGCAGCTGATGAAACAGATGGGGCAATTGATCGCCTGAAAGAGCTTTTCAAAAATTAAAGTTGCTGAGCTGTGTTCAAATCGGCATAAAGATTAACCAACAACTGTTTGTTAGGGAAAATCTGTGACCGAAAAAACCGCCACTAAGGAAGAAGGGCAATATCGTAGCGATAATCGACGACAGGAGTTGATGGCTGCTGCGGCTCACTTATTTAATCAACGTGGATACGACGCAACCTCAATGCGCGACATCGCGCGCGAAGCTGGCATGCTCGCGGGTTCCATGTATTATCATTTCCCTTCAAAAGATGATTTGATTATCGCGACCTATGATGAAGGCAAACGGCTCATAAGTAATTCTGTCATCGATGCGACTGAAGGTATCACTGACCCGTGGGAACGCCTTACTCATGCAGCAGTCGCGCATATGAATACTTTATTTGGTGGTAACAATTTCTCCATCCTTCTTTGTGCGGACATATCACGTACTTCCCCGACCCTACGCAGCCGACTTATCGAAATTCGAGATAGCTATGATAAACTTTTTATGGACTTGATCGAGGAGTTGCCACTACCGGAAGGGATCGATAAAGGGTTGCTTCGCCTAAGCCTGCTCGGTTCCTTAAACTGGTCAAGCAGCTGGTACCGGCCAGGCGGACAAACGCCAGCGCAGATCGGTGAATTTTTTGTCCGAATTCTCAAAGAGAAGCTTGTTTAGCGTCATATCAATAACGATTAACACAGTAAAAAATTGTTAAATTAAATTTTCTACATTTATTTTATATGAAATAGACTTGTAATTTGCTGTTAGCGACGATATGTATGCTGCAGCTGAGCTGTTCCTGCTTGTTCTTGGAAAAAGCCAGCACTGAACCATATACTAATTTGAACCCTCGATCCGAATATAAAATTTCAGGCGATATAGGGCGTTGATTACTGATTAGAAAACGCGCTAAACTGCTAGATAAGGCCAATTATAAATCTTGACGAAGATATTCGGGTATAACGCGAGTAAGTAAGTTGAACGAATTAACAATAAAAGCAGGCCCTAGCTCCTCTGAACGTAAAGAGGTTCCGTCCGTCGTAATACGATTTGCGGGAGACTCTGGTGACGGCATCCAAATAACAGGTAGCCGTTTTACCGACACGACAGCACTGGCTGGAAACGACCTGGCGACCTTTCCTGATTTTCCAGCAGAAATTAGGGCTCCCATAGGAACAACATTTGGTGTTTCTGCTTTTCAGATCAATTTTGGCTCCCGGCGAATTGAAACGCATGGCGACGTTCCAGATGTTCTGGTTGCGCTTAATCCTGCAGCATTAATGGTGAATATCGCCCGTCTTAAAATCGGCGGTACGGTCATAGTCGATAGCGGGACATTTACAGATCGTAACTTAAAAAAAGCTGGTTATGTCGCAAATCCACTGGAAGACGGATCACTTGACGCCTTTTCGGTTTTAAAAATAGACATAGCGAAACTAGTTCTGGAAGCCGTGAAAGAATTTGGTCTTTCCCAAAAGGAAGGCCTACGTTGCAAAAATTTCTGGGTATTAGGACTGGTATTTTGGATTTATGGCAGAAGCCGTAAAGACACAGTTGAGTGGCTAAACACCAAGTTTGCCAAACGACCTGAAATTGCTAATGCTAATATTGCTGCGCTAAACGCCGGCCATGTATTCGGAGAAGTATCGGAGCTTGGCGATGGAATTGAGCTTTATTCGATCCCGGCCGCGGATATGCCTCCGGGACTTTACAGAACGATCACGGGTGGCGAGGCTCTTGCTTGGGGTTTGGTTGCAGGTGCCGAACTTGCAGATCTGAAAATTTTCTTCGGATCGTATCCTATTACACCTGCATCTCCCATATTGCATTCGTTGGCAATGTTGAAACAATTCGGTGTCAAAACCTTTCAAGCTGAAGATGAAATTGCAGCCATTTGTTCTGCCATCGGCGCTTCCTATGCTGGAGCGTTGGGGATTACGTCCTCTTCAGGTCCTGGTATTGCTTTAAAAGGCGAAGCCATAGGGCTCGCGATTTCAACGGAACTTCCGCTGATCATTGTAAATTCACAGCGGGCAGGCCCTTCTACTGGATTACCGACTAAAACTGAACAATCTGATCTTTATCAGGCAGTCTATGGCCGGAATGCTGATGCACCGCTTGTTGTCCTTGCTTCCAGAAGTCCGGCCGATTGCTTTGATGTGGCCATTGAAGCCTGCCGGTTAGCCGCAAAATATATGACACCTGTTATGCTTTTGACAGATGGATATATAGGTAATGCCGCCGAACCGTGGCTCATTCCGACTGTCGCTGACAAGAAACCGTTTCCTGTAAATCGTGATATCGACCCCGATACTTTTATGCCGTTTTCACGAGATCCCCAAACTCTAGCGCGGCCTTGGGCCGTTCCAGGAACGCCTGGTTTAGAGCATCGGATTGGCGGTATTGAGAAAGAAATCGGAACTGGCAATATTTCTTATGAGCCTGCGAACCACCAAGAAATGACAGACACCCGCCGTAATAAGATTTTGGGAATAGCGAAGGATATTCCGGCACAAGTCGTAGATACCGGCGGCCAAACAGGAGACCTTGCTGTTGTTGGTTGGGGATCGACCTATGGTCCCATCAGCCGTGCAGTGAATAACAAGATTGCCGAGGGCAAAAAGGTTTCGCATATTCACTTGCGGCATATTTGGCCGTTCCCCGAAAACCTTGAAAGTCTTCTTCATGGGTTTGAAAAAATCATTGTCCCGGAAATGAATGATGGCCAGCTCAAAACCGTTTTACGGGATCAGTATTTGATCGATGCAGTACCCGTCAACAAAGTGACTGGCCAACCTTTCAAGATTACGGAAATTGAAGACGTTATAGATGCGGCGTTGGAGAGTTAAAATGAATATAGCTGTACCAAGTGAAAAACTGAAACCCGCAGATTTTGCCTCCGACCAGGAAGTTCGATGGTGCCCAGGTTGTGGTGACTACGCAATTTTGAAGGCCGTTCAACGGACATTACCCGATTTGGATACGCCGAAAGAAAAATACGTATTTGTTTCCGGTATCGGATGCTCCTCGCGATTTCCCTATTATATGTCAACATACGGTTTTCATACTATCCATGGCCGCGCGCCAGCTTTTGCCACTGGAATTAAAATAGCCAATCCAGATCTCGACGTTTGGATGGTAACTGGTGATGGAGACGGCTTCAGTATTGGCGGTAACCACATGCTTCATGTTCTGCGGCGGAATGTAAATATTCAAATTCTACTCTGCAACAACGAAATTTATGGATTGACGAAAGGTCAGTACTCGCCAACATCGGAAATTGGTTTACGAACACCATCTTCCCCTACTGGTTCCGTTGATCGTCCGTTAAAACCGCTGGTTTTCACTTTGGGGGCCGGCGCTCGATTTGCTGCGCGCGGCTATGATACTCAGAAAACACTGCCGGAAATCCTAAAACGCGCTCATGCTCACCAGGGAACATCCATGGTTGAGATCTTACAAAACTGTATTGTGTATAACGACGCGGTCTTCGATAATATTCTGGCGCGGGATGTTGCCGCGGACAAACAAATACACCTGCAGCACGGTCAACCTCTAATTTTTGGTGCCGACAAAAACATGGGCATACGATTAAATACTAAAACTCTGACATTAGAAGCCGTAGTAATCGGTGAAAATGGCGTTACTGAAGACGATATTCTGGTTCATGACGAGAAAAACCGGGCACTTGCGTCGATGTTGGCGGAGATGGACGGTCACGAACTGCCTGTTGCAATGGGTGTTCTTTATTGCGACCCAGCAGAAACCTATGAAAATGGAATAACTCATCAAATGGAAATCGCCCAGGAAGCAGCAACGCCTTCTATTGATGCGTTGCTGCGCAAAGGTCATACTTGGCAAGTTTAGGTTAGGTGTTTTCGGTGACAAGGCCCGCTACTGAGTAGTCGGGCTTTTTTTGCGTATTTTGCCATGTTGGAGTACGCTCCATTTATGGAAAATAAAGGATCAAAACAAATCCTCCTCTCCCGCAGAGAAGAGCTCCAGTCAATTATGCAAGCAAGCGCAGAAGACAGCAAACCTGTAGAGCTTGATCAGTCTCGGGTCGGTCGGCTATCACGCATGGATGCGTTGCAAGGTCAGGCCATGGCACAAGAAACCGAGCGACGACGTCAGAACGAATTATCCAGAATAGATTCCGCGTTAATAAGGGTGGAGACCGGCGATTACGGTTTTTGTACCAATTGCCAGGAAAATATATCGGAGAAGCGACTGGAACTGGATCCAAGTACACCCTTATGTATTGACTGCGCTACCGTCAAATAAATCTATTCAATCGGGCTTTTTAGATTGTGACGTTTTGCGCTGACTTTTCTTTTGGAAATAGTTCAAGCCAGCAACTATCGCCCATATAGGAACAACTATTACTGCACCAAGTAAAATATAATCCGCCGCCCAACGTACTGTATCAAGGGCTGTCGCGTATATTTGACCAATAGTTCCCGTCAAATCTTTGAGTAGATCAAGTGGAGTAATATCAAAAAGCGTCAAGCACCAACCGACAAAAAAAGAGCCGATGACTAGCTTCAATATTAGTGATCCCACGTTTTTTGGCATATACATCCCTAACAAAATAATCTCAAAGCAGGTCTTTCTTCACCGGCATACCCTACTAATCATATAGACAGCCCCAGTATTGTTACCAGAAATATATTTTGTTTATCCATAGAATGGGTGAATTTGATCTTTATTATCAGCCCAATTATGTAATGCCGTTTTGCACATTCTGCGACTGTTGATATAGTACGGATATCTTTACTGTCTATTGGAGACAACCAAATGTCGTTGAAGTTTCGTATTCCAGCCGGCGAGAAAATTATTGTGAATGGTGCCGTTTTAACAAACACCGGCAACAAAGCCATGCATTTTTCCCTTGAAAATGACGCCGCGATAATGCGGGAACGGGATATCCTGCTGCCTGACGCCGTCGAAACACCTCTGCAGAATGTCTATATGTTTGTTCAGCTGATGTATATCGAACCAGATAATCACGCCAATCACTACAAGAGTTTCCAGGACGCGGCGCAAGTTGCCTTTCTATCTACGACTGACGTCACAGTTCGCGGGTTGATATTTGAGATCGTTGGCTTAGTGGGCGAAAAAAATTATTACTCCGCCCTCAAGTTACTGCGCAAAAATATGAATAGTGATCAAACTGACGCTTGAATCGACTTTCCGTAGAGTTCAATCCATCGTTAAATCAGTCTTGATTCAACAAAATTCAGTTTTCGTCTATCCAATTTTATTCTGAAATTCCGTAACTCAAAAAAATATTCAAAAATATTTGATCCTCATATCTAGTGATATACGTAGGGAAATACTGGATTTTGAGCTCTTTAATAGATTTACACTGCTGTAAAACTCCCAAATATGGCGGCGATTAACTTTTTGTTAGCAAATGCCGGAGATAGTCAATCCACGGTTTCGAAGAAAACCGGGGCTCGAATGAGCTGATTGGTCGCAATAGCGACGTCTCTAAAATGAGGATTTATATTATGGCTTCAATTAATACTAATGCCAACGCAATGTCTGGCCTGCGCATGCTTAACATGACGCAAACCGCTCTTTCAAAAACACAAACGATGCTTGAGACTGGTCTTCGTGTCAGCAGCGCAAAAGACGCGCCTGCTACCTTCGTGATTGCCCAGGGCATGCGTTCTGATATTGGCGCTTTGGGCGCCATCAGTGAAGGTATCGCCTTCGGTGAAGCTACTATTGGTGTTGCGATGGCTGGTGCCACATCTATTCTTGAACAGTTGACTGAACTGGAAACTCTTGCCACTCAAGCTCAAAACGGTGGTCTCGACGATTCAATTCTTTCTACACAGGCTGTTGCGGTTCTAGCACAGATTACTGCGATTACTGCTGGTTCAGAGTTTAATGGCGTGAATCTGATTAATAACGCCGGTACAGATGTACTGACCGTTCCAACAGATTTGGCTGGAAGCACTTTGACTTATACTGCGACAAATCTGGATGCCGCCACTCTTGCACTGACAACAGACTTCTCGACAGCTGCAAATATCACAACGGCACTTGGATTTATTACTGCTGCGCAAACAACTGTTGGTGCCGCATTGACACAAATTGGTACAACTGCTAGTCGCTTGGAAAGCCAGGGTGAATTTACCCAACTACTGACTGACTCAATGAAAGAAGGTCTTGGTGCCTTGGTTGATGCAGATATGGCTGCTGTTGCTGCTGAATTGACTGCATTGCAGACAAAAGAACAGTTGAACGTTCAATCACTGAGTATCGCCAACCAGGCTCCTCAGACGATTTTGTCACTGTTCCGTTAAAATCTTACAATCTAAAGAAGGCGGTCCTCGTGGCCGCCTTCTTTTTGTTAACCCCCTCTTTACCTGTGTTGCGCTAAAATAAACGCCGAACAATGTTGAGTCAGGTCTGGATATGCAAGTATCAGGAAACAATAACCCGCTGCTTTACTATAAGTTAGCGTATGAGCTAAAGGAATCCCAAACGAAGGTGTTTGAGGCCCAGCCAACGGTGGTGCGTGACCTGGTGACTTTCAGCGAAGATATTACCAATATCAAATCTGTTGAAGATCTGATGAAAAATCGAATTGTCCTAAATATGGTTCTTTCTGCTTTCCAGCTGGAAAGCGAAATTGATAAGCCCGCCATGGTCGAAAAAATCCTGACGGAGTCGCCGACAGATGACGAGAGTCTGGTTAATCGATTGGTTGAACCGCGCTGGACGAAACTCGCGGAGGCTTTATATCCGTTGAACAACGATCCGGATTTTTTTCAGAAACAGGAAAATGTTGATGCCATATTGACAGGATATAAAACCAACGAATACGAGAAATTCCAGGGCGAAAATGCCGATGGTGTGCGCGAAGCAATGTATTTCAAACGGCTTGCTGGTGGTATCGAGACAGTTACCCAGATAATAGCGGACAAGGCAATTATGAAAGTTGTCCGAGTTGGCCTCGGGCTCCCGGAAAGTTTTCAAGCTCTCTCATATGATCAACAGTTAGAACGGCTTGAGAGAATGATCGATGTTGAAGATTTCCAGGATACAGAAAAAATCGACGAAATGATCGACCGGTTCCTAATCTTCACGCAAATTAATAATAACGATCCAACAGCTAACCCCATGCTGTCGCTCTTCCAACCTATTGGAAATGGCGAATTCGTAGGCCCAGCTCCGATCCAGATCGATTTCTCCGTATAACCATCTCTTCGCCAACCCTCATTTTCTAGACGGCCTCGAACCTAAACAAATCGCTCTTCAGCGCCATTTTTTCCTGTAAATACAGAGAAAATTATACCTAGCAACAGGACATATCTGTCCTTTCCGGCCTTCATTTACTCCTCCTTTTTCATCATTTTTCGCAGTTTTACGGGGATTTTAAAAACTGGCACGCCCTTTGCTTCTATCGTTGTGAATAATTCCTGCAATTTAGGTATTGCGCTTTAAGACACGACAGGAGAATACAATGGGTCTTTCTATTAATACTAATCCTTCAGCCATGGCGGCGTTGCGGACGTTGTCTTTGACACAGAATGCGTTGTCATCCACTCAGAGACAAATTGAAACTGGTCTGAAAGTAGCCGAGCCAAAAGACAATCCGGCATCCTTTACAATTGGCCAGGCAATGCGTGGTGACATCGCCAGCCTTGAAGCGATCGAAGAAGGTCTCGCTTTTGGTCAGGCGACAGTCAGCACCGGGAATGCGGGCGTGTTGCAAATTTCAAACGCTCTTATCGATATCAATCAAAAAATTACGCAGGCTTTCAACGACGGATTGGATGTCACCATCCTCCAGGCGGAAGTTGACGCACAACTTGCGCAAATTACCTCCGTTGTTAACGAAACCGTCTTTAACGGTGTCAATCTAATCGATGGTGTGAGCCCAGCTCTGGATGTTCTAACCGGGCTTGGCGGTGTCACACAAACCATTGCCAATCAGGACTTACGTCTTGCAACCTTGGGAATCGCGACAATTGACCTGACAAACCCAGCAGCAGCGCTAATCGCATTGAATGGCGCAGAGTTACTTGTCGGTACTGCGATGACAGCCCTAGGCACCGCCGCAAATAGTTTTGACAGTCAAGCGGAATTTACTCAATTGCTTACTGATAAGCTCAAAGAAGGCCTTGGTATTCTTGTTGATGCAGATCTTGCTGAAGCGAGTGCCGCACTTCAATCTCTACAAACCAAAGAACAATTGGGCATCCAGTCATTGGCTATTGCGAACTCACGGCCACAGTCAATTCTACAGTTATTCCAGTAAAAGTAATATTTTCGTAAGAAAATTCTCTAATACTGTCAGTATGTATTACAAGGGATAATGAAGAACAATGTCTGTAGCTGCTTATCAGAAAGTTAACCAGAATACGGAAGATCCGAAGCAAACCGAATATCGGGCTTTCGCACTATTCACACGCGCTATGGAAGCAGTTGGGGAACAAGATCATGTAGGTCGAGTCAAAGCTGTAGCCAACAATCGGCAGCTCTGGCTTACCTTACAAAGAGATCTTTCGTCGGATGATAATGCCCTTCCTCTTGCCTTAAAAGGACAACTTCTTTCTATCGCTTTGTGGGTTGGTCGGTACAGCAGCCAAGCTATGAGAGGTGAAGCAGAACTCGCGCCCCTTATCACGGTCAATAAACAGATAATGGAAGGCTTGAAGCCGGCAGCTGCGGCACATCAATCTGCAAATGAAGCTGTGCGATAACCGTTAAACGTAACTCTTCTGAATACTTGGATTACGTTTCTGGAGGCGCGAACAAGGACAAAAAGGCAAGCATATCAATAATACTCCCATTGATATCAACATCACCTGACGCAAATGCGACCGCCGGATTACGTCTTTTCGCTAAAATTTCTTTCCATACCAATGAATCTGTCTTGAGAGACGCATCTAGGTTTTCCGGAAATCCCGTCGTCACCTCAGCGATGCCTTTTCGCACATGAATACCAAATGTCTCGCCTGTATCTGTAAATTCGAAACCGATGACGGTATCAACGTCGGCCGCTTTATCCGAATCCAAGCTAACGCGCATCGCCTGCATAAACTGAGCGATAGGAAAGTCGGCCAACATTTTAGCGGTTATATTAAAGGGATCG
Source organism: Sneathiella sp. (assembly GCF_036960985.1). Classification (NCBI taxonomy): domain Bacteria; kingdom Pseudomonadati; phylum Pseudomonadota; class Alphaproteobacteria; order Sneathiellales; family Sneathiellaceae; genus Sneathiella; species Sneathiella sp. Next base: position 101,055 of record NZ_JBALWD010000009.1, read on the forward strand.
GGCTGAACAATTTTAAACCCATCTTGCTCCAACGCTTGCGTCAAATAATAGTTTCTGCCATTGGCGCTTATTTCGCTTTCCGCCAGGCTCAAAAGAGCTTGTCGTCGAACATCAGAAGCAATGTTGTCCTGTAAATCAATTGCCAGTAAATTATCCGCAAGTTGCAAGGCCCATTGTGCATGTCCCTCTGCCGCCGCCGTGGTCGCTTGCTCTCGTAGTTTTTCAATACCACCTGCTAGCTCAGCCATATAATCCGCCTGTTGGCGTTTCGGTAGTTTTTGTAGATTTGTCGCGTTGCCTCCAAACCAGCCCAGATACCCACTGAATATTGATCTCACGGACCAATCAACTCGACCGTAGAACTCCTGCAAGTACGGTTTTTCAGCCAAATGAGGAGGTAACGTGACCCGTTCCACAATCTCATCAACTGTAAGGCCATTGTTCATAGCCCGGATCGTTTGATCATGGACAAATTGAATGGCATCCCGATAATCTGTGAGTGTCTGGAAGATTTCAGCTTCGCCGTAGATCGGGCGAGTATGGCTTGGCACCAAAATCTCAGGCTTCATTGCTCTCATCTTATCTAAACTCTTCACCCAATCCATAACATCTCTATATGCGGTTCCCCGGATGGCGTAGAGATTGGGAAAACTGCGGTAAAAATTATCACCAGGCAGGAGAATTTTTTGATCGGGTAACCAGACAAACAATTGATCAGGTGTTTCGCCAGGGGCAAAATGCAATTCCATTTTTATACCTGCAACCTCAATTTCTGCCATATCACCAGAAAAGGTTTTTGTTGGTCGCACAAGATCTACTTTAATAGTTGGTCCAGAATCCAAAAATGGACCGATACCCGCATTTATAACATCTCCGTCAGAAAGCAAGGAACCGAACTGCCGCATTGCCCGCTTGTAAATTGTGGGACGTAATACTTGAAGGATATGATCAATATGTTCTGGTGTTGTTTCATAGCTATAGACATCCGGATTATCGTCGCCGGCAAATACCGCGGACCCCAGTATATGATCGGCGTGATTATGGGTATATATGATCCCTTTTACAGGTTTATCCGTAATCTTGTCGAACTCAGCCTTGACCTTTTTCGCCGTTTCGACACTTTCCATAGTATCGACAATGACAGTACCATCTTCACCTTCAATGAGAATGGAATTGGCTAGGCCATATCCCACTGCCACATGAATATTATCCGCTATTTTGATGACTTCAGGTCGGAATTCATTGCTATGCGCAACCAGCTGCTCATTAGCGCTCAAAGATTGAGGTTTAGGTAACTCCACCGCATCATCACAAGCAAACAAGAAGGTACTCCCGAGAAATATTCCCGCCAAACTTAAGTACTTCATTTCATCATCTCCCACTCGTTCGCCGGTTCCATAATTTTTTGAATAGATACTAGATACTTTGCTCTAATTATGCCACTATATGCATATTGCAAATTGTTCGGCAACCTAATACGTGAAAAATATGACATCTAGAACCAACACTAAGGAAAAAATCATCCAGGCAGCAAAGGAGTTATTCAATCTCCATGGCGCGGCTAATGTTGGGACAAATAAGATTGCTGCTCATTTAGGCATTAGCCCCGGAAACCTCTACTACCACTTCAAAAATAAAGAAGAGATAATTCGATCTATTTTTCCTGAGATCAATCAAGCGACAACTTTTGCGCTGGTAGCGGATGACAAGCAGGAACTCTTCGAAGATATACTTATCAACGGCTTGCGGACCTGGATGAGCGTCGTCTGGGACTATCGCTTCTTTTACGGAAATTTAGTTCAGATACTCCGAAACGACCCTCTGTTGCAGGAACAGTATTTGGTTCGTCGAGAGGCCACCTTGGCATTTTTGAAGTATACAATTTTGAATACCGGCTCGAAGCTTCCTTCAAATGATCCGCCAGTGGACGACTCGGCCGCGGAAATTTTAGCAACCAACATATGGATAATCGCGTTGAATTGGATACGATACTTACAAATTGGCAAGTCCGACATCAACATCACAAAAAGTGAAATAGAACAGGGCGCACAACAAATTTATGCTGTCCTAAGTCCTTACTTAGATGCAGAAACGAATAGAAGAATAATAAGAAAACTTTCCTTGCAATAAACTCAATATGAGACTCTCCATAAAATTTCTAAGCCCGACAACCTCATCGATGCTGTAGCTATTAGACCATCAAGCAATAAAGAAATAGTTCTGATACGGCGGTACTTTGAGAGTAAGTCAAATTGGCATAGTGCAAAAGCAGAACAAGCTAGCGATGTCTGCCGATCTCTCTCAGGCCAAAATAAACATAGCCTCAACACCTTTTTTATCGATTTGTATCCTTCGAACATTATACTCTTCATAAAAACTAGAAGGGATCAACCATGAGCTGGGAAAAAGAAGCCCAAGATATCACCGAAATGCGTAAAGCTGCGCAAGAACAAGGTGGTGCAGACGCTGTAGCCGCACAGCATGCCAAAGGGCGCCTGACAATTCGGGAACGCATTGATGGAGTCTTGGATGAAAATAGTTTTCAAGAGCATGGCCGGATCGCCGGTGCGGCAGAACGTGACGGCGTAGGAAACCTAACCTCTTTTTCTCCAGCAAATTACATTACGGGGCTTGGAACCATAGAGGGACGTAGAGTTGCCGTCGGCGGCGAAGATTTTACCCTCAAGGGCGGCTCCCCTAACGCCGCCGGTCTTCGAAAAAGCGTATATGCGGAGGAACTGGCGTCACAATATCGGGTTCCACTGGTTCGTATGCTGGAAGGCGGAGGTGGCAGTGTTTCGAAAGGCAAAGGAAATAGTGGGCCAGTCGGTAGTCCAGTTTTTGAAAAACCAAGGTTTCATTCCATCGCTAAAATTCTGGGAGAAGTTCCTGTCGCTTCAGCCGCCCTGGGTCCTGTCGCCGGCTTTCCAGCAGCTCGCTTCGCTGCGTCACATTTTTCGGTAATGACGCGCGACACCGCACAGATACTGATCGCGGGTCCCGCTCTGGTCGCGCGAGCACTTGATATTAGCATGACGAAAGAAGAACTAGGTGGGGTGCAAATACATAGTCGCAATGCCGTCGCAGCCAACATTGCAAAATCCGAAGAAGATGCCTTCAATCAAATACAAACTTTCCTGAGCTACCTTCCAAATAATGTGTGGGAGCTAGCGGAACGCCAACCATCAACAGATCCCATTGATCGAAAAGCTGAAGAACTGGTATCAATTGTTCCAAAAAACCGGCGGCTTCCTTTCGACATGCGCAAACTGATTAAACTGGTGATTGATGAAGCCAGCTATTTTGAAATGGGAAAAGCCTACGGCCCTAGCCTTATAACGGCATTTGCCCGGATGAATGGACGGTCCATAGGTGTTATCGGAAATGATTGCCGGTTTTATGCCGGCGCCATGGGCGCAAACGCGGCTCAAAAAGTTCGGCGCTTCATTGAACTTTGTGACACCTTCCATATACCGATTATAAACTTTACCGACGAACCTGGTTTCATGATCGGACCTGAATCGGAAAAAGACGGAACCATTAAGTATGGAACATCGGCAGTTGCCGCAGCCGTCATGTCTGTCGTGCCATGGGCGACGGTAATCATTAAGAAAACATTCGGCGTTGCTGCTGCGGCGCATTTTAGCGATGAAGGTTATGTCATTGCATGGCCAAGTGCAGAAATGGGGGCGCTTCCTGTAGAAGGTGGCGTTGCCGTCGCTTTTCGTCGACAAATCGAAGCGGCAGAAAATCCAGACGAGCTTCGCGCGGAGTTAGAAGACCAACTTGCCATACAGCAATCTCCTTTCCCCCGAGCCGAGAGTTTTAACGTTCATGACATCATTGACCCGCGGGAAACAAGGCCGACGCTGTGTCAGTGGATTGAGTGGATAGAACCCAAGTTAGAAAGCTTGAAAGGACCGGTAACTTTTGGGTTTCGACCCTGACTGATTTACGCGTCCTCATCTCTTTAATAGCATCACAACATACCTTCAGAGAAAAAAGGAAAATGATCATGACGGCGACCTTAAAAGTAACAATCGATGGGTGGGAAAACGGACAAAAAATACCGGGGAAATTTGCCTTTGGTGTTCCAGCTTCTGAAGGACATGTTGCTTTCAGTGACAATAAAAACCCCTCCGTTAGTTGGAACGACGCGCCCTCAGCAACAAAATCCTTCGTTCTCATTTGCCATGATTCTGATGTCCCGTCCTCGGGCGAGGATGTAAATCAAGAAGATCGGCTCATTCCGGCAGACTTGCCACGTGTCGATTTTTTCCACTGGGTACTAGTGGATATTCCAGCCACACAATTTAACATCGCGGAAGGCGAAGATTCCGACGGCGTTACCCCAAAAGGAAAAGTACCAGGCGCGCAGCCCTATGGAGTACGCGGGATCAACAATTTCACCGACTGGTTTGCCGGCGATCCGGACATGAGCGGCAACTATGGTGGATATGATGGGCCCTGCCCACCCTGGAACGACAGCATCATCCATCATTATCATATAACTGTTTACGCCTTGGATATTGAAACACTTGGGCTAGCAGAAGTTTTCGGCGGTCCAGATGCTCTAACCGCTATGGAAGGACACGTGCTGGCAAAAGGCTCACATGTGGGTACTTATAGTCTCAATCCCAATATTCCTGCCTGAACAATGTTAGCGTTCGGCTGTTGTGCCATAAGAGTATCCTTGTAATTATATGGTTTTTTCCTATTTGATGAAGAAGGCATGTTTTATGGGGGAAGTTTCTAATGACTGCTGTTACCTCAATTATTACGGAAGACGAGCAAACAGCTATTCAGAAGTATAGCATCTCCGTCACCGAAGCAGGAGAGCGTATTCGCGGCTTCAAAGGATCGATATGCCTTGTTGATACGATGGATGCGCTCATTGTGCATGAAACGCATCATGTACCCGTTTATTATATTCCCCGCGAAGATGTCATGCTAGGGCATTTCACCCGTACCAATTTTCGCACTTTCTGCCCCTTTAAGGGAAACGCTTCTCACTGGGCCCTGGAGTTAGATGGAGAACGTGTTGATCCTGCTGCTTGGTCTTACGAGCAGACGTTATTTGAAGGCGAACCGGTCCAGAACCATATTGGCTTTTATGGAAACGCCATTGACAGATGGATTGTTGGAGAGGTTGAAGAGCAATTCCTCTCACCAAACATTATGCTATCCGATCCCAAAAACCTGGTGGATTGGCTCATTAGAGGAGCCTGGTCCGCCATGGATCATATGGAGCTGACGCAGCAACTGGGCCGCCGGCTTGTAAAGACTGGTATTCCAGTAATGCGACTAAACGTTGCTCTTCGTCAACTACATCCGTTAGTCGCGGGCCGCGCGTATATTTGGAATAGAGATAATGATTCCATTGATGAAAGACAATTTGAACACACCAGTTTGAGCGATGAAACTTATCAGAAAAGCCCCATGAAATTGGTGTCTGCGGGGCTCGGTGGTATTCGTGAAAAACTGAATACCGGAAAAGAAGAATTTGAATTTCCAATTATGAAGGAATTGCAAGATCAAGGAGCCACCGATTATGTTGCACTCCCTCTCCCCTTTTCAGACGGTTTTATTCACAATTTGTCATTAACGTCAGACCACCCTAAGGGGTTTTCAACATCAGACTTGGGACAAATTTTCGAAGCTCTTCCGCTAATCAGTCGGATGTATGAAGTCCATAAGGTGAAAGCAGATTCAAGGACACTACTAGAAACTTATCTAGGAAAATCTGCAGGAAATCAGGTGTTGAATGGACTGGTAAAAAGAGGTGACGGGGAAGCCATTCAAGCTGCGATTTTTTATTGCGATTTAAGTGACTCCACCGCGCTCACCGAAAAACTAGGCCGAAAAGAATATCTTGATCTTCTTAATCGATTTTTCGATGCGTCAGCAGCGTCTGTTCATAATAACGATGGCGATGTTCTGAAATTTATTGGCGATGCTATCTTAGCTATTTTCCCCACAAATTCAGAGAATACAGAGGATATCAGAAAGGCCTGCATGAGTGCTGTTCAAGCTGCCCAGGATACTCTAGACGCTCTAACTGGTCAGGAGACATCACCCCCTCTTCGTTGCACCATTGGGCTACATTTTGGCGAAGTCATGTATGGCAATGTGGGGAGTGCCGAACGCCTAGATTTCACGGTTATCGGATCAGCCGCCAATCAAGCGGCTCGGATTGGGGACGCATGTAAGGAGGTTGGTCGATCCGTTTTAATGTCGCATGACGTTGCCGTATTCGTACCAGCCCTCACACAGCGGATTGGAGATTTTACCCTGAAGGGTATCACAGACAATATGGAGCTTTTCTCACTTGAATCTGCTTAAGCCCTCTGCAAGCGACCAGGCGCTGTTCGAAAAGAATATCAAGAGTACCGAACAATGGCTTACCCAGCAGATGCTGGGAGAAATGAAGCTGACCGAGACCTTCAGTGAATTCAGCAAACAAATAGATCAGAATTTGTTTCCTCTTTTGCGTTCTCACGTAACGATGCGCCAGCTGCATCCATTTATTGATCATACCGACCACACCTGCTACCGCGATGGAGAAGTGAATACCAACTCGCAACCGCGCGCCGAAGCTGAGCGGCTTATTTGGACTAGAAGCCCACTGTATTACATGGTTGAAAAATCATTGCCTGAGATGAGGTTCGATCTAACAGATTCCAAGAATGTTAAGCTTTTTCCTATATTTTCGGACTTCAAAGAAATGGGCGCGACAGATTACATTGCATTTCTTACACCGTTCGGAAATTTCGATACCGCATTGAAGCGCAGTGATGGCGTAATCTCTTCCTGGGTCACGGATAAGGCGGGAGGATTTACAGAAGACGATAAGGAGACCCTACGGCGGCTCGTCCCCTTATTTGCGGCAGCGGCGCGAATTTCAAAGCGTGAAGAAACGCTAACCGACATCCTGGGAGCTTATTTGGGGCCCCTCGCGAGTGAGAAAATCCTTGATGGGAAGAACCAGCGCGGTGATGGCGATGTGACAGATGCAGTAATCTGGATTTGCGATTTACGCTCTTCCAGCACCCTTGCCGATAGCATGGAAATGCCAGCCTACTTAGCGTTACTCAATCAATTCTTTGAATGTCTGGCAGAAGCCGTGATGGAGCAAGACGGCGAAGTTTTGAAGTTTATGGGAGACGGATTTCTGGCCATCTTTCCGACAGAAAGTACATCAACGATCGCGGAAGCGGCGCAGCGCGCCCTGGACGCCGCTCTTGAAGGCGGGAAAGCTTTAAAGGAACATCCTTCACAAGCCCGCGACTTGCAATATGGCGTTGGCATTCACCACGGTGCCGTTATGTTTGGAAATATTGGCGCAACAGAAAGGCTGGATTTTTCAGTCATCGGGCCCGCCGTAAACATGACCAGCCGACTGCAGGACCTTACGAAAGAACTAGGCGTGCAAATACTGGTTTCCACCGAAATCGCTGAAAAAGTAACTGTGGAATGGCAGAAGTATCCGCAACAAAGAATTCCGGGCCTAAAAGACGCAATCGATGTTTACACACCAATCTAAAATTTAATTCTTATAATCTGAAGGCGATGTAGATAGAAAAGAGGCTCCGGGCGATCGATTTAGTGGGTTACTATCTCTTTCAAACCGGTTGCCTGCGCTTAAAATATTTATTGAACCGTGTACTCATTGGCATTGCCGATTACCCACTCTTCCTGCTCGGCAGCCGCTCGCCAATCCTGAAATTCAGGCAATGCCCAAAGCGTATCGAAATAGGATTGGCAAACTTCGTCCAAAGGAACTGAATGGCTATACAAGCGAACAGCGACCGGCGCAAAAAAGATATCTGCAAGTGAAAGTTCCCCAAATAGAAAAGGACCTGCGCCAGCGTATCTTGAACGGCACCCGCGCCAGATTTCAAAGATGCGTAAAATATCAGACTCGACGTCTCCCGGCAGCTGCCCATAGCTTATCTTCTTCGATAGATCCATAGGGATATAATCTCGCAACGCCATAAAACTAGAATGCATTTCGGCGACAACAGAACGTGCATGTGCCCGGACAAAAGTATCCGTTGGCCACAAAGCCACTTCGGTGGCTTGTTCAGCAGCGAATTCACAGATGGCCAATGTATCCCAAATCGCCTTATCTCTAATTTTTAGTGACGGTACCTTAGGTGGCGCAAGAGGGTTGGCAATCTTTAGCTCCGCATGGGAGGTTTCCCTATACAACGGTACGAGAACTTCTTCGAATTTAATGCCCGAGGTCTTCAGGGCAAGCCATCCGCGTAAACTCCAAGATGAATATCTCTTATTTCCAATCACCAATTTTATCTCAGACATCTTGCACCCTGATATTAATATTTTTATTACTAAAACGCCTTCTATCGTATATTTTCTGTAAAACCAATATGAATTTATTTAATAACGGTATGACGCAAAAAGGATTACCCTGATGACACACCTGCCTCCCCTGAATTGGATCAGGACATTCGAGGTTGCCGGCCGACATCTCAACTTAAGTCATGCCGCGACCGAGCTTGGTGTGACCCATGGTGCAATTTCCAGACAAGTAGCCCAATTGGAAAAGCACCTTGCCACTCAACTTTTCATTCGCTCAACGACAGGATTGGCCCTTACTCAACAGGGACAACGGTTTTTTAGTCAGATCCAACAAGGGGTTTCCCTTATCACTGCTGCTGTTGAAGCCGTACTTAATAGTGCGCAACCACGACACATCACACTAACAGTACTTCCCTCCTTTGCTATCCATTGGTTGGTAATACGGCTTAACAAATTTCAATCTTCGAATCCGGACATAGATATTCGGCTTTTAACAACGAGACGCCTCGTGGACCTTACGTATGAGGATGTGGATTTTGGATTAAGATATGGCCAAGGAACCTGGCCACAGCTTGAAAGTGAATTGCTTTTGACGGATGACTTAATATTGGTCAGCAGTCCGACCCTGGCCGATCGCATCGATAAAACAAACCCTCTAGAGATTAGAGATAACCTTGTCATCAGTGACAAGCTCGACGGGAGTAATTGGAAACGGTGGCTTAAGGCCGTGGGCTTTCCCGATCTAGAAATCTCTGATCGACCGCAATTTGATGACACCGGCATTGCTGTTCAATCTGCGCTAAAAGGTCAAGGTATCATTTTAGGGCGTAGCTCCCTCGTCGAACAAGATCTCCTGGAAGGACGCCTTGTTCAGTTATCACCAGTCACAATTCCCAGTTCTTTTGCCATGTATATTATCTATCCACCCGGCGCTCGAAATCATCCTCATATTACCGCTTTTTGCGATTGGCTTCACAAAGAAGTTGCCAACAGCGCACCTGTCTCAAATTTAACTACGGCTTTTCCGTGAGGACAAGATGAGCCGCCAAACCAATAAAGATTGACCCTGAAACACGAGAAATCCATTTGCCCGCCGCCGGATACTGCAACAATATTCGGCCGGCCCCCCCAGCGAATAGTCCGAATCCGCCATTTACAATTAAACCGGTTAAATTAAATATGCAGCCTAGAAGTAAAATTTGAGCCCCGACCGATCCCGCGGAAAGGTCAAGAAATTGCGGCAGAAACGCTACAAAAAAAAGAGCCACCTTGGGATTGAGGACATTTGTTAGCACGCCACGTCTGAAGACGATCAAAAGGCTCGACACTGACGATTGTGGTTGACTGAGATTAAGCGTTTGCTGGCTAAAACTTCTAAAACCAATCCATAGCAGATAGGCTGCGCCAGCATAACGTAAAATATCAAAAGCCAATTCAGAAGAGCTAAATATGGCAGTTACTCCAATTACCGCGAACACCACATGGATCAATGACCCGCCTGTAATTCCCAAAGCAGCAACCATTCCAGCTTTCGGGCCTTGTCTCAAGCCGCAAGCTGTCACAAACAACATGTCCGGGCCTGGTGTCAAATTCAGAGCGATTGCCGATAGAACAAATAGAACAAGCTGAGTAGCTTCCAGATCCATATCTATCGAACTGCCGGGGTTTCTGGTCGTATCACCGCTTGTGCAACCAGCATCCGATCCGTGTTCGTATCATAGGTTGCAGCCGGTGACCCATATAAGACATAGCCTTCCGCCAATGCATCACTGACACGAAGGCAGAATTCGTGATTATCCTCACCCGTAAGCAAGCGATAGTTTGGTTTCTCGTCTGTCATTAATTTATCCTTCGTTACGTCTTTTTCCGGATCTACGCTGCCGATACCGCAACGAGATTATACCCAAAACAAAGCAGACTACGCCTAAAATCACAAGTGGCCACGGCGCAGGTCTGACATTGCGTCGCATGACTATCCACTGATCAGAAATTTTTGCTTCTTGGTCGTCAACTTCCCAATCAAAAATATAGGCACCGGCTGTAGGAATATCAAATGTCGCTAATACAATTAGTGCCGTATTGCTATCAAACTCAGGCGTATTACCTTCGCGTTTAATTCGCTGTGCCCCCATGACATCGAACAACGCCCCACTATTCGTACTCTTCAGGATAACACCATACTCAAAGGCTTTATTATCCGCCTCCAATAAGTCAATTTCATAATCAACTTTTAGCAACACCCGCATTGGAGACATGCTGGGATCCAAGTTAATAAGGTTTGAGCTGCCTGTTTTGCCGGGAAGGTTTATTACGCCGGCTTCCTCGCCACTCTCGACGTAATCGTATCCTGCCCATCCAAACAACCCGAACGCACTAACAATAATTATGAAGGGTAAAATTTTGGGCACTCGTGGATCCTAACACTCTATCGGGAAAGCAACTATTCTAGCTCACTTATCTAACTTCAAGTTTTTATCACATTTTTAATCCCCGGAACGACAAAATGCCTCGTCTCCCATTCGGAAAACGAAGCATTTTGATACGCATAAAGTGGACCTATTTTAAAGCAGCCAAAATTGCCGGATCACTAATCAGTTCTTTCATCACTCTTCGAAAAGCAATAGGAATATTCTCTTTAGCAAAAGCTGGCGGATTTCCAAAATCGCCGCCTAAAACTTCCGTATTTTCCATCTTATTCACAGCCAAAACCGTTCCATTTTTAGCCACGACCTCGGCGGTTATGTCATAAATGAACTTTACATTTACGAGTGTGTCCGATTTCCATTCGGTGAGATAAACAATTAGATATTTCGAAAAATCACCGGCTATCACTTGCCCTCTCACCTCTGCGCGATTTGATGTTGGAGACGTCAGCACCACGCCAGCATCAATGCCACGAGATTTCAACCCCTCTGCGATGGCAAACGCAAAGGAGTCGGCCATGGGGCCGCCCGATTTCGTATTCACATCAAACGGATTACCAAATCCACCACGTTGCAAACCAACAAAATCTGCAGGCTTTTCGCCGGACACGATGTATATGCGTTGGTCTACTACGGAAACCCCGATTTTCTGATCAGAACTAGCGGCCAGGTCGATGGGCTGGTCTTTGTAATCATACTTATTTCCGACCGCACAGGCGGACAAAAGGATACCAAACGCTAATATGGCACCCAATTTGCTCACAAGTTTCAAAGGAAAATTAAAACGACTCATTTTTACTGTACTCCTCAACATTTAATAGGCGACAATCCCTATTTACTTCTTGAATTCTACCAAAAGGGGAATTTCATCAGCCATTATTCATAAGCTTGCAAGGAAAACAATCTTTTATTGATTTAACATAGTATTTTTACAACTATGTATTAGAAAAATTTGAACTCTGATTGTGTTGTGAATTGCGTTTGGATAGTTTTCCATCTAATTTCGCAAATTGCCGCACGCAGATAGAACCTTCTTTGCAATGTCGCATGCATGTATCAAGATAAAAGTTTTTTTGGGTTACTTGTTATGTCTGAAGACAATTACCAAACATGGGATCGGCTGGTTTACGTCAAAGTACCCGGCGGGCAGGTTGCATGCTATATCTACAATGATGACCCAGCTCTCCCTTCAGTAATCGCCTTGAATGGTGGCCCCGGCGTGCCTTGTGATTATATTCGAGAATCCCATAGCTTTCTCGCCGACAACTCCTACCGCTTTATCGCCTTTGATCAGCTTGGAACAGGGTCAAGTGACAGATCAAATGATACCAGCCTCTATACTTTGAAACGCTATTGCGAAGAAGTTGACGCTGTCCGAAAGGAGCTTGTTGACGGTCCGGCCCACCTTCTCGGTCATAGTTGGGGAGGATGGCTTGCCATCGAATACGCGTGCTCATATGGGGAAAACCTCCTTTCCCTAATTTTGGAGGACACTTGTGCGGACATCCCTTTTCTTGTGTCGGAATTAAATCGATTAAGATCGGAACTCGGCCAAGAAATCTTTCAAATGATGCTAGCCCACGAAGCCGCGGGTACCTTTGAACATCCGGAATACAAAGCCGCGATCACCCTATTGGACTATCGACATGTTTGCCGGCTCAAGGAAAGGCCTACTGCTCTGCAGCGCTCTGTAGATAATATGTCCGAACATATTTACGAACACATGCAGGGACCAAATGAATTTGTGTATACTGGTGAATTGGCGAACTGGAATAGAGTAGAAGATATCAAATCGGTTCATTGTCCGGTTTTAATTATTGTCGGTCAGTTTGACGAAATCACATCAAATTGTGCTCAACAAATGTATCAAAAATTTCCCAATGCTAAAATGGAGCTATTTTTGGAAAGCTCGCATACACCGTTCTTCGAAGAACCGGTAAAATTCAGGAAAATATTGCTTCAATTTCTAGATATTCAACAAAAACATGCATAAAAAATGAGAAGATTTTCGTCTGGTCATCTTTTTAATTGTTAAGGGGATTTCTGGTGCCGCCGGACAGATTCGAACTGTCGGCCTCTCCCTTACCAAGGACTTATAGGGGTATTTTAAACCGCAGGAATGGCAGTTTTTCAACGCTTTTAGAAGACGAGAAGAGTCTGTTGTAGACATCTAGTCCCACCAAAATCCACACCAGTGCTAACCAGTTGTCAAACCCGACTTAAACGAAAAATACTCGCAGACAAAACTAGAGCATGCGTTTAAGGGTGACGGTATGATCTAATTGCTATCAGAAAGCAGACGTTGTGAGAAGCCGTTTGTTAGATCTGATATGTCCCAATAGCGGAAACTCACAGAGTTCGAATTCCTGCGGTATAAAGGACTAGAAACGGCCCGAAGCGGACATTCTCTTGCCGCTCTATTCTGTAACAAATAGGTAGCATCTGTCTCTCACTTGAAAATACAGATACAGCCTAAAATTCTGTTAGACAGCTACTCCCTCGTTTACTGTTCGCAAAATTGAAGCAAGCTACTTGGTTGTTTCTATTTGATATAACTCCTATTAGATAGATATGCCAATGTTAAAAATTACTCTAACTGATTGATTTATATATATTAATTTAATAATCATGTGATTTATACTATTTCGTTGAATTTTAACCAAGAAAAAAACAATAAAAAAAAATGTTATTGACATTAATATCGCACATCTACTAGTATCAAATTCTAATAAATTATTAGGGTAAAGAAAATGAATGAAGACAAAGAAATTGCGGCAATGATGGCTATCACTGGTGCTTTAGATGCATTCGATGAAGATGATAAATCTACCGTTCAACGAATCTTGAGGTGGGCCGGCGACAGGTACTTGGTGAAAGTTACTGGACAGCATGAGCCTCCAGCCGGGCTTCAAGATAGCGGCGACGCAAGCGACAACCTGCTTGGTTTGGAGTTTAGCGATATTGCGGATCTATATGATGCCGCAAGGCCTAAGACGGATGTGGAGCGTGCTTTGGTTGCGGGGTACTGGATGCATACAGGAGAGGCAAAATCGGAATTTCCTAGCCAAGATGCGAATTCTCACCTGAAGAACTTAGGTCATGGTCTCAAAAATATTACCGATTCTCTAAATTCGTTGAAGGCTAAAAAACCTGCCCTTGTAATGCAAACAGCGAAAAGCGGTAGTTCAAAACAAGCACGAAAAAAGTACAAGCTCACGACAGCAGGTCACACTTATATAAAATCTATGCTTGCTGGCACGCCAGATAGCAAATCTTAAACTCTGGAGTTCAGGGAATGCGAGACACCATATATTCAGGATTAGTGGCTTCCATAGATTCGCAATTAGTTGATGAGCTGTTGGATTCCTATGAGGAGGCGAAAGCTAATTACTATGAGGGTGGTCACCGCCTCAGTGCGGTAGAAGGTGGGCGTTTTTGTGAGGCAGCGTTTAGAGTCTTGGAAATCTGCAGCACAGGCAATTTCACTCCCTTAGGCAAAAGCTTGAATACTGAAAAGCTAATATCCTTTCTTAGCAACCTTACCGCTAACAGCTTTCCAGACTCAATACGCCTCTACATACCCAGAGCATTACGAATCGTATATGATATTAGAAACAATCGAGATGCTGCTCATTTGGCAGATGGAATTGACCCCAACTTGCAGGATGCAACACTGGTAGTTTCTGTTCTCGATTGGGTTCTATCGGAGTTCGTCCGCCTTTACCACGAGATCTCAGCAGATGAAGCCACCTCGCTAATTGAAAATTTAGTATCGAGAAAAGCTCCTATAGTTCAAGAGTTTGATGGATTTTTAAAAGTTCTCAATCCAAAACTCAAAGCTAGTGAATTCTGCCTTGTGCTGCTATATCATAAAGGTAGCGAAGGTGCTAAATACAATGATATTGAGAGTTGGGTTTTACCCGCCATGCAAACAAACCTACGAAGAACTCTTACCCGCCTGTCTCTCGATAAGGCGTTTATTCATCAAAACAAGAATCACTATCTAATTACAAATACGGGAATCGCAGAAGTTGAACGGCGAAAACTTATAAGATGAAATCTCATCAGCGCTAATAGTAATCGAATGTCCGCTAATGGCCGAAAATGGACGTTGCATACGACACTCGACTGATTGTCCGCTAAGGGTCAAATTCAAACGTTCGCCATAGGCAACTACCATGTCTGCTACACCGATAAAAGCGAACACACACAATGGCGAAAGAAAGCTTGAAATAGTGTTGCCGCAAAAATTCGAGAGGGTATACATACAGTTGTCGTGAAGTTACTCCCCCATGGCACCTTCGGTTCCTCCATTTGGCTACGAAGGTAGTCATTATGTCTTGCTGATTAATATTTTCTCAGTACGAAATAGTGGCCGTTTTTATTTTCTAGTTGAAATGAGCCTTCAACTTGCACTCTCAATTGCTGCTGTCTTCGTTCGGAACTACCGGCTGTTTCTCATTACGTTTCTCAGCAATTTCCTTTGCTGCGTTTTGAAGACGAGCTATCCGCACCAACGAGAACGGGTGAGTATCAAATAAGCCAGCTTCAGTTTTTACTTCTTTTCCTGTTTTTGGATTAAGAAAGTACATTTTCTCATAGAACACTATCGCTTTATCAATGCTATATCCGGCACTATTGACTAGGTAAGCGGCGAGATAGTCGGCTTCATATTCTTGGTAAATAGAATAGCTATGAGCGCCGCTTTCTTCGAACCCTGAACCGGTCGGGTTTTCAGATTTACTGAGTGGTTTGCCATATATCCATAACCACATATCAGCCTTATATTTTACAGTATTGAAATCGGTTCGAGTTCTCTCGTAATCTTCGTTAATATGATTGGCCAAATGATGAGCCATGTTGTGCGCTATTAACAAGGCCATCTCATCTTCATTGTCAGTATAGCTCAGGAGATCCTTATGAATATTTATATCGCTTGTGTCAAAAGGATAGGAATTTAGGCTTGGATTATCAGAAACTATCAATTTGAACTTTCGGCAATATCGAAAATTTCGCACACTAACAGTTGCACAAACCTCGCTCCCAGACTGACTGACTTTGGCATAAACGCTTCTCATCATCTCTTCACGTTGTTCGGCTGACAGCTGATTTTTATTTACGCCATCCAACAATTTTGCGGAAGCCTCTGCTTCTTTAACTTCTTTTTCACTGGCAACAGGACCGGTGTAGTCTTTTGTTGGGAGTTCTGGCACCGCGCAGGACATCAACATGAAAGGTACGAATGCTAAAGATAGAAAGTGCCTCAGGGGCCGGATCATCGTACTTCTCATGCCATGCTCTTTGTAATTTATAGGACCAACCTAAATCTGGTAATTGACCGAATCTAAATCTCTTTTAAAGTGCATGCAATGATGGTGTTGTTACGAGCAGATTATTTTTGTGGATGTTGGTACCGATGAACACCACTCGAAATACCAATCGTTGACACCTTGGATTCCGGAATGTTACATACATCCAACGTTCGTTCATATATGTAACAACAGGTGCAAATCATGGCTCAAGATGCCTCGCAATCGTCCCGCTTCGTTGCCTACTACAGGGTTTCAACAGATAAGCAAGGACGGTCTGGACTAGGCCTTGAGGCACAGCAGAAGGCCGTTGAGACCTACGTCAGTGGCATTGATGGCGACTTGATAGCGCCTCCCTACATAGAAGTGGAGAGCGGCAAGAAGAAAGACAGACCGGAACTGATTAGGGCGCTGGCGCATGCTAAAAGGAACAAGGCTACATTGATCGTCGCTAAGCTTGATCGACTAGCACGTAACGTCTCTTTCGTGTCAGCTTTATTGGACAGTAGCGTGGACTTCAGGGCAGCCGATATGCCCAGCGCTAATCGCTTCATGATCCAGATAATGTCTGCCGTGGCTGAGTATGAGGCGCAGCTGATCAGTGAAAGGACTAAGGCAGGGCTTGCTGCACGGAAAGCCAGAGGGCTGCCTTTGGGGAATGTAGCGAACCTCATCCCAGGCAACAGCCCAGCGCCTAGAATTAACAAGGCGAAGGCTAACGCTATGGCAGAACGGATGCGACCTGTGGTGGAAGCTATCAGGGCGGATGGTGTTGACGGTGTGAGGGCAATCTGTGGGCAACTGAACGAACGAGGGTATGTGACTGATCGCGGCAATCATTGGCATCCAACAAGCGTTTCGAGGTTGCTGCAAAGGCTAGAATGAACAACTCTTTATTAACAACCTCAAGTTACTATCAGCCCTTGTGAAGAATACCATTCTGAGAGGATCCATGAGAAATTGTCTCCCACTAGCTGCTGTCATACTAGGAATTCTGAGTATCACCCCCGTGTTTGCAGCGGATTTTGAGTCTGGTGTAATTGCTTTAAAGGAAGGTGATTATGAGACTGCCCTGAAAGAACTAAAACCACTCGCCGAAAGTGGCCAAGCAAGGGCACAGTCCTATCTCGCTTCAATGTATCTGACTGGGCGACGCGTTCCAAAAAGCGACGAACAGGCGGCCAAGTGGTTTACCCTTGCTGCAGAACAAGGGCTTCCTTTTGCTCAGGCAATGTTAGGCAGGATGTACGGATCGGGGCGCGGGGTTGTTCAAGATTATGAGCAGGCTGCCAAATGGTACACACTCGCGGCGGAACAAGGATACGACACCGCACAATACAACCTGAGTGTAATGTATGAGACGGGTAAAGGTGTCAGAAAAGACAAAGAACAAGCAGTCAAATGGATGACACGTGCCGCCCAACAAAGCTTTGCGGCTGCTCAGCACGACTTGGGCCGGATGTTTTATGATGGTCGAATGGTTCCTAAAAATCATACTGAAGCTTACAAGTGGTTCTCCCGTGCCGCAGAACAAGGTAATGCTGCGGCTCAGTATGGCCTAAGCATTATGTATGTTTCTGGTCAGGGCGTTCAAAAAGACTTTGAACAGGCTTACATTTGGGCGGCCCTAGCTGCTGCCAATGGAGGCAATACAAAGCTCAAGGACGACATAGAGAGAAAAATGTCACCGGCATTCATTTCCAAGGCACGGAAACGTATCCAAGTCTGCATCAAGAAAGAATACAAAGGCTGTTAATAGAGCATCGAGCACTCGTTACGGGCGACGGCATAGATAGCGTGAGGGATAAAATGACAGGTAATAAAGCGGAACCAAATCAGAAGAAAAACAAGCTCTTTGGTCTTTGGAACGTTATAGATGATGAGGCCAGTGCAATAAAAGCCGCGCTCTCGATACAATTTGTAGCATTTTATATAACATTCGGTTACACGGTAAATCTAGGGTTTTTACTTGGAACCGGTAAAGCCATCTTTTCTCCCAAACCATCCGACGAATTTGAATTTTATGTACAGATGGGGTTGATGGTAGCGGCCATAGCTGTGTCTCTTTGGTTAGGTTTTAAAATAAGAAGTAAATCTTTTTCCGTGATACCAGCTGTCTTCATTTGGTTGATTGTAGAAATTATTCTCAAATCTCTTTCAGCGCCCGGCGAAGGGATTTTGATGGCAATTATTCTTGTAGTAATTAGCATTTACGGTTTTCGTGGTTGGCTTGCACTGAGAAAATATACTATCGATGAACCTACGAAAACGAAGAAAAATTGGTGGCTGATCATCCTAGGATCAATCGTATCTATAGTTATCCTTTTTGTCGTCGCGTTAGGTACTCTCTTAGAAATCGGTATTCTTCCTGAGACAAAGGTAATTGTAGGAAAGGACATTCCAAACTATCAGCTCGAAACTCTTGTCGATAAATCCATTGTCAACCCATCTGATAGTATTGAGTTTCTTTATTGTGAAGGGTTTTTCAGCGTATTAGAGGGAGGGCAACTACTTACGGATAATAGGCTGATAAGCTACGAACAAACGGATGGGAAATTGTCTATCTATGAAATGCCTTACGAGTCTATCAGCAAAATTGAGTTACTGCAGGTTGGAAGTTCTTATGAAGACAGTGTTTACAAAATATATGGCAATCAAAACGCTGACTGGGAATACATAGTTATTTTACTGTCTGTTGAAGAAGGTGGTGACTTAGCGTTCATAAATAAATTGAGCGAAAAGATAAAACAACCTAAGTACAATTAGAAAACCTGGATAGGCTATTTTATACAACCAAATAAGAGTGTAGTAATTACTCCGCTAGCGCAGTATTTTTTGGTCCTTAGTAAAAACAGGCCGGTGAATATTATAACGCATGCTCGGATAAGGCGGAAATAATGGTATCTAGTAAAATGAACTTGTTGAAAGATCGAGAAATTGTTTCCTTCTACTCTGGCCATATCGGATTGATCGGTGGCCTGGCATTTCGCGCAGGCATATTTTATTACGACCAGATTTTACGTCACTATAATGAGGCAGGGAAAAAACTTGATCTCAGTATACGCCATGCTGACGTCAATACCGTTTTGGCTCACGTTGGCAAAGGTGACCCGGTCGGCCTCGGTAGCTATTTGAGCGGGCTAGCAAACGAGCTTTTTGACGCAGGGGTCGATCATGTCACCGTCACGGCTGTGGCCCCGCATCTCGCTATCGACGAGATATCGAAAAACTCAAATGGCCCGATTGTGAATTTGCTTGAAACCGTTCGCCCCATCTTGAATGATTTAGGGCTTGAGCGAGTTGCAATATTTGGAAACCGGGCGGTTCTGTTGACGGATATGTTTGGGGCAGTGCCGGAAAAGAGTGTCGTCAAGCTTAATCCTGATGTTCTCGAAACGGTACACGAGACATACAACGACATAGCTCTTTTTGGTAAACGCAATACTCCCGTTGAAGTGGAATATTTAAACGGAGTGGCCGATAATTTGATGAGACAGGGCGCTCAAGCGATCATTTTGGCGGGCACCGATTTATCGTCCTTTTATTCAGAGGTACCACCTGAGTTTCCGCATATTGACATGGCCAAGTTACATGTGGAGCAAATTCTGACGCGCACCTAATCGAAAAAGCGACGAACCAAAGAACGAGATCTTGAAGTGTTAGCTTTGAACGAATTAAAAATAGCAGTTTGTCACCTAAGTGAAGACAGTACGTTCCTCGTAATCTGATTTATCGCTATCCATGCCAGCCTACAAGGGTTGGCCTGAAGGTCTACTGATCACTCAAAGTGCAGCCCTTTTTTCTTGCCTTCTAGAATAAGTTCCCCATTAAGGAAGTATTGGCGAGACTACCGGTTTGGCCGTATGTTGTTTTCTGTTACTGCGAGTCACAAATTCACTTTGGCATCCTGATCTTTTGCCGTCAGCGCAGCCAGTTTGAAAGGCTGGCAGGCATGGTTGGCTGGCGCATATGCAATGAAGTCTTACCATTTTTTGCGGATCAAATATTTTCCTCTGACAACCCTTCTAGTTGTATTTGTTCAACTCGCAAACTAAATATTAACGAATTTTGTGCACATTGAATGAAACACCACTTCAACGTATGGGTCGTATATGCGAGTAGTATTTTTCATTCTAATGTTATTTTCGATAGTAACGGGAATGTGGGGGCCTATAGATGCCCTATTCTTTAATCCCGGAATTTTTGGACTTGCCGAAAAATATAATTTTTTATTTCCGCTCTATGGTTTTCTGGGATTTTTCTTCTGGGGAGGCTTAGCTCTTCTTCTAGCGCTTGTTACTAGAAAAGAATGGGGATATCCGTTGGCACTTGCGTGGGTCTGGATCAGTATTGCGTATACTTCATTTTCAGGCCTAATCATATATTTCGACCCAACCTTTCTATTCCAAATGACCCTCATCACATCATCTCCCGTTGATAGGGATATTGGACTATTAGCAGAAATAACAGCATCTCCGCCTTTTCGATATGGATCATATGCAACAATTCTAGTTATGATATTCGGCGGTTTTCTCTATTTGTGGCTTGTAAAAATAAACCGGGACTATTTTTCCTATTAGATATGGAACGGCACAGTCCATTACCTGAAAATTTAAAGTTCTGTTTGAGGCGATACCCATGAAACCAATTATTCTAGTAATTATCGGTCTTTTTTTACTGATTTCTGTTCCGACTTACGCCAATGCGGATGCCATACTTTCTCCTGTAGAGCAAAAATACAAAACTAACAATTCAGCGTTGTTTGAAAAATATCTCAGTGCGAAAGCACTCCTCAATCTACCTGGCAGGCACCCGGAAAACCTAGAACAGGCAAATGCCGAGCTGACTGAGATTTTGGAAATTAATCTCAACTTCGCACCCGCATATGTCGCGTATGCTCAACTATCATTGGAAATTGGATACATAACCGGGCAGGTCATGGGGCATGATTCTGGCCCCGGTTATTCAAAAGATTCAAAAACAAGAGCAGAGACAGCAGTTCTGCAGGCCCTCAAGTTGGAACCGACATATGCGGATGCCTATGCCTTACTAGGATATATTTATCAAAAAATGTACCTTTACAGAGAAGCCAAATTAGCACTGCAAAACGCAGATCGCCTTGGTTCTAAATCACCTTGGCTCTATCTTTACAACGCCACCTTACTAGAAGCGGAAAAAAAATGGGAGGCGGCGGGGCTGCTTTTTCAAGTTGTTCTTGATACTGCAATAACTGACAGACCAGCTTATCACTTTGCCCTCTACGAATACGCCAATACATTTCGTTTTTCAGGAGATTATGAAACGGCGGATGTGTTTTACCAACAGGCTATTGAGTATGAACCGACAGCGTCTCACCTTAACAGTTATTGCTCTTTTCTTATCTTCCAGATGGCAGATTTCAAAAAAGCTGTCGAAGTTGGCGAACGGTCATTGGCTCTATCGCCGTCAGACTATACAAAAGAAATACTTGGCATGGCTCTTTATGCAAGATGGGCTGAAGTAAGCCGTTCACTCGATGACGGCGAGGCCCCGGCTATGTTTGACAGAGCCAATGAACTCTTTCCAGAAATCCTCACAGCCATGGATCGGCTAGGAAAACATCCAAATACACGCTCGGTTTCCTATATAGTCGCCGAAAAAGTTGACGAAATTATTGCACAATCCAAGAAAGAAGGAAAAAAGATGTAGCGGGAGCAAGACGACAAGTTCACCCACAGAATTTGTTGTTAAAAAGTAGCTGGTCTTTTTCTACCTTTTGATTGCCTCGCGTCACCAACTTCATGCCTGCGATTTAGCAAATCGAAGCCAGCTTTTTTAAGATGCGCGTTTCTAGAAAAACGACGACCAACTTTCTCGTAATCCGGGAATAATTCGTAGGCACGCTCAAAGTACTGCCTCGCTTCTTTGTCTCCTTCGGTAGCCGCCACTTCGGACCATTTGAGGTAGTAGGCACAAGCCAGATTGTAGCGACCGACACCATAATTCATTACGGCGATAGCCTGCTCCCCATACCGGATTGAATTATCTGCATCCCCCCGCCAAAATAAAAGATAGCGGGCATATTCACCAATCCCCCAGGCAGTCGGATTGAAATCGATCTGTTTCTCAAACCAATATTTTGCCTCGCTATAGTCCCCTGCATCACGATAAAAGGCAGCCATGCCCGAAAGGGCGAAGGAATAGGAATTTTGGTTTTCAGTGCTCCCCTCAATTACCCTTTCATACATGGCAAGCACACTAGCCTTGTCACCGTTCTTTTTATAGATCGGCACTCTGTTTAAATACAGCCAGGGGAGTTTCGATCCCATTTCCTCAGCTTTGTCGAGAGCTTTTTCTGCAGCTTTGTACAAGCCGTCCTCGACATAGTGATATCCGAGAAGGACATAGGCATCTTCGTAATCCGGCGCCAACCGGATGGCTTTCTTAATGGCAGCCAGAGCCGACGATAATGTTCGAGGTTTCCATTTACCGTTGCCGATATATCCCGTTTTGTAATATAGACGCGCATATTCGCGATAGGCAGGGGCGAAGTCTTTTCGCTGTTCTACAATTTCATCAAGAAGTTGTTTGGCTTTGATCAACCCGCGTTGATCGCCGCCATACCCATCAAGCAGCGCCTTGGCTTGTTGAAGGGTTTCATATAATTTCGGATTCTGTTCCCTATACCGTTCTTCCGTAGGAGATTTCCAGGCAAGGGCGCCCTCGTTCTTACACGAGATTAATGGACTGAGCATAAGCAGGCAGGTGAGGAATATTAAAATATGTTTCACGATGTATCTTTCTTCATTCCAAGAAAAATACAACCTAACCGTTACTTAACATTTAACCTGCACAAAGAAACACATCTGTTGCTTTGCTGGTCAAATATTAAAAGGTGCCGTTCTAGATCCAAGAGTCGCTGATTAATAAAAGGCGCATTATCTGAAACCAAAGCCGGATAATACCAAAAGGTGCAGTCTTAGATCACCGAATTTCAAACTGACCCAACCCTGCTTCGGCTCCGTTCTTCTGCTACCCTACTTCTCTCAATACGCAGCCAGTGAAATAAAAGTTCCACTTATAGAGACCCCCTTCGCCAAAGATTTTCCTGACTGATAATAAACATTCGCAATAAAAGCAGTCTTAGATACCTACATTCCAGATTGATCCCGCCCTGCTTTGACTTCACTCCTTTTTGACCCTGCCACTCACAATATTTGGCCTGTCGAATAAAAGTACCGCTATTAGCGACCCCCTGCGCCAAAGATTATTCTGACCGACAGCACCTTTCGGCAATGACCATTAAATCCATTTCGTTTGGGCGTCTGTCTCCATTCCCTCGTTTTAAATAATCTCGGCAACAAATCACCCCATTATAGGAGACCCTTATGTCCGATACCGTCAATACAGCAAAATTCGTCGACGCCATGCGAAAAGAATGGTGCCGCTTCAGTTACACCCCTAGCAAATCCCTCGAAGAACTTTGGGGCGTCATGAGTAAAACATTCAACAACCAGATTGCCAGCTTCGGTACACCTGATGGAGAAATCTGGAAAGTTCTCACACCTCCTACCGGGTCAGGTAAATCCACGGGACTGGCCGTCTGGTGCTCTTTTCTTGGAGAGCCTGTTGGCTTTGGAGAAAGTCCCGTAGGCGTCCTGATCGTGACGCGGCTGATCGAACAAGCAAATGACATCACTGAACAGATCAATCGTCTAGCTGGAATGACTTTGGCCTCAGCGTATCACAGCCAGAGTAATGTCAGCCGTGAAGAACTCCAGAACATTCAGGTGTTGGTCATCACTCATCAGGCCTACAACAACGCCCTGGACAAAACCTGCAAGGGAGAAGAGCATGTCTGGGATCATCTTAATGAGTGGTTCTATGGTTCACGACAACTGACTGTCATTGATGAAGCGCTGGACGTGGTGCGCCATCACGAGGTGACAGCACAGCAGGTGCGACAAACGATAGCCGCGATCCCCATGAACCTGTATGGCCCACACGCAACGGCCATGGACTGCCTTAAGAAGGTTGCCGACATCCTGTGGGAAATGAACGCAGTTTCTGAAACCAAACGTGTCAAGAAAGGAGAAGTTGCATCAATGCATCTGATCCCTGACTTCGATATGTCGGTCCTTGCCCAGCAGCTTGATCTCACGGAGCTTATCTCTGATTTCAAGAAAGCCATGTCGGCGGGCAAGCATTGGCAATCACAAGATGCAGACAACAACGACAGAAAGCAGTCGATCAAACTTTACGTGAAAGTACTGGTGGCAGTTGAAGTACTGGTGAACCGGTTGCGCTATTATGCAGCTAAAGGAACACTAAACACCATCAACTCCGCTGAACTTGCTCTACCTGACGAGATCAACGGACCTGTTCTTCTTGATGCAACGGGCAAACAAAACAAGGTGTGGGCCTTATTTGGTGACAAAGCCATAATCATACCAACACCCCGTGATGTCAGATCCTATGCAAATGTCACCCTCCATATATGCAAAGACATCAAGGGTCTCGGCAAGGGAAGCATGACTGATCGAGCAAAAGACAGAAGTGCCAATCTGATGGCCGTCCTTGGCGATACTGTGCCATCATCTTCGCGAGTATGGGTCTGCTGTCACAAACAAGTTGAATCTAACCTGGTGGGCATTGAGCATCCGTTCACTGGGTTTGCTACGGGTCACTACGGTGCCGTTGATGGTCGGAATGACTGGCAGGATTTCGACACGGCAGTCATCTTCGGGTTACCATTCAGGTCGCAAACCTGGGCAGCAAATGCGTTTCTTGCCTTCAAAGGCATTCCCAACAATGAATGGTTCAAAAAGTCAAAGCAACTGAGACAGTCCTTTATTACAGATCAAATCACTGTTTCTGTCATTCAGGCGATGAACCGGGTCAGGTGTCGCCGTGTCATCGATGACAAGGGTAACTGTGAGCCAACCAGTATCTATATCTTCCTACCGCCCAACACTGTCGGTTCGTCCATTCTGGAAGGGCTGAAAGAGGAAATGCCCGGGGTCAGGGTCAAGAGATGGAAAGTACAGTTGGACACGCAGCCAACTACTCCACTCAAGAGAAACGATTTTGGTTCTGCATTAGTTGCCTTCATGGGCAGCTTGGGGAGCCTTAAAATCTCTGCAAGCGACTTGAAGAGGGAGATCGGTATCTCTGATCGTCAGTGGAAGCGTCTTGTAGCTACCATCAAGGACACGACATCCGATCTTTATCTACGACTTAAAGAAATCAATGTGGCCCTAATCCAATCAGGTGTGGGGCGTGGGTTTCAGACCCATTTGATCAAGACACAAAACCATTAATACAGAAAGGAACCAATCATCAATTTTGCGAATATTCATCCTGATAATTATCACTCTTAGAATCCTGTTTCCATAGGATCTACATGTAGTGTGGTGAGACCATAATTATCATACATAAAGGGTGCCATGTCCTCTAAAAGAAAAGTCTATAGAGATGATGGCCCCCTTAATTCAAAACGACATAATAGTGGAGGGGGTCTCCCCTCCCCAAAGCCAAACTTCAAGCCTACCGACAGTCTTACAACGGTCAACTATCGACGCACTTAAGTTCACCTACAGCAACACGATAGTAATCCTGTTGTCTTTGTGTCTTCGCCACTGGTGGCACCAACTTTCTTCAAGGAACAAACATCATGAACAACAACACACAAGAACCCAACTCCATGCCTCTCAATAGGCTTGAGTCATCCTCTGGTCGAATACGAACATCCCCTCATAATGATTCCACTAAACGATTACCCATCTTCACTAAGGATTATCTGAACAACCATATTGCTCAAATCCCTTTGTCTGATGGCTCGATAGCGGTCATCGAGACACCTTCATATTACAGATTACGTGAAGCAGGAGTAACCAGCCAATGGACTGCCAGCAGTGACGGAGGTGGTCGTCTTTATGTCAAGTGTCGACACAACGGAAAACTTACGACGGTTGCAAGGCTTCTGCTCAATCCCCCGCCCAGAACTATAATCCGATACTGCAATGGCGACAAAAGAGACCTGAGGATGAGAAATCTGACGGTTTTGAAAATGAAAAGACAATCTTTAGGCAACTTCTAAATCGAACTGCCTGAACACCTAATTACCCTGATGCTCTGAAAATGGTGCTGTGTAGGAATACACTGTTTAATTCATTTGAAGTATCAAAACTCCAAGCAAACCCAGCATATCAAAAACGACTGATGATCCTCGGCCCGATGGCCAGTCAACTCATCGGAATGCCTTTGTGCGCTCTAACACCAACATTCTACCCAACCATCAACTTCAACCAGTAATCGCAACAATTGCGGTTTACCTCTTTTAAAATTAAGGAAACGAAAATGACTACCAAGAATACAAAACAAATAAACAGCATGATTATCGCTGACCTATTCGACGTCACTCACTTTGAAATATTGAAGAATATTAAAAAGCTGCATCCCGGTGGCGGGCTTTCACAAGGCATATCAATCAAACCAACAAACGATAATTACAATTCCTATTTGGTATCTTCGACCGCCTTTCATGACTTGTGTGACTTAATGTCAAATACAAATGAAGTAGCAAAGAGATTCTCTTTTCGACGACCGAACATAGATGGGTATCCAGTCGCTCCGGAATCATACGACAGCAAGAATATTGCGAAGTTTCTTAACATCGAACATCTCAGTCTGTTCCCGATACTTAAGGCTGTAACCGACCATAGTCTTTCGGGAAAACCGAGCGAAGGGCCTTTTAAGTGTATGCCTGGCGCACCCCATAAGGGCTACCAGGGGCATTGGAATATTTCCCCAGCGGTATTTGATTTAGTAGTCAATTATCTAAGCGATACCAATAAGATCGCTGCCGATTATGCTCATGCAACGGAGCAGGCCACCATAGAACTAAAGCGCAAAGGAATGTCCGTTCCTGAGTATGCAGAAGGTGACATGGAAGAGAATTATTTCGTGCCCGACGTAGATCCGGAAATTTTGGCAGATCTGAATTTGGAATGTATGCAGGAACTTCATCTGATTAATCATGCTTTGTATTTCAATGACGGGGGATCAATAACTCGCGACACAGTATTAGATGAAGGTGGTAAAAACGTCGGAACTCCAGTTCAACTGCTACAAAGAGTTAGCGATAAGCTTGGCCATATGCAACATGCACTACGTGGTACTCAGGCTGATTACTGGGATGATGATGAATTCGTTGAGGTTAACGAAAATTACTAGGTAGGTGCTTGCCTTAGCCAATAAAAACAATCATTCATCTATTACTGCAAGCAACAAATACTAACAATAATTGCAAGCAAATTTAGCCCGTCTCACGCAAGTGAGGCGGGTTTTTCTTTGCCCAATCCTTAAGGATCACCAACCAATATGATAGAAATTATGACCCGTGCAGAAACTGCGGGATACCTTCGCGTGTCCACTCGGCAGCTTGATAGGCTAGGGCTTCCCCGCCATTACGTGGGAAAATCGCCTCGGTTCTTCAAAGCTGATGCCCTTGAATATCTAAATTCTACCCGTGAATTGCCCAATCGGGTTGATCTTAGTCCTAGGCTACCATCAACAACTAAGCGCAGACGCAATGCAAAACTCACTACTAAATCGTCTGATAGCTTGCAAAGCGATATTAAATCTCTTCTGACAGGCAATTAACCCAATACCTTAACGGCATCGTCTAACGCGCTAGGTGCCAAGTGAGCGTATCTCATCGTCATGGCAATGTCCGCGTGTCCCATCAGTTCTGAGACTTGCTTCAATCCAACACCCTTCAAGACCAGTCTACTTGCGAACGTATGGCGAAGGTCGTGAAATACGAAATCCTCAACTCCCGATCTTATAATTGCAGTCTCCCATGCCCTCGTCGGGTCGGCAATTGGACCTCCATGGCTCGCCCGGAAGACATTAGTATGATCGCCCTCACTAATAGAATCTAGCCCTTCAAGCATTTTCGAAACGGCGGGGCTGGTTGGCACGCGGTAGGGGTTTCTACTCTTTGGCTTAGGAACTCTGACTGCTGTAACCTTCCCAGCTTCATCCCTCAGAACATCTCTCCAACGCAAATCAAGAATGTCGGACTTCCGGGCACCTGTATGCATCGCAAACAAGACAACATCGGCAAGCCACTTCGGCAACTCCAGGAATAGCGCTCTCTCTTCCCCAGCACTCAAGTATCGTACTCGTGCGTCACTGTCTTTCAGCTTTGGAAAGTCTGGAGGTACGTATCCGGGGCAGAGTTCCTTGGCTCTATTTAGAACTGCCTTCAAGTCATTCAGCTCACGTTTAACAGTCGACGCTTTCACAGCTTTCGTGCCTACATCAGATGATATTCTCGATTGGACATACTTTGCCACTTTTGGAAGAGTGATTTGATCGACAGGTGTTTCGGCTCCAAAGTATTCGACGAGGCGGGTATGGTAGGCAACATCTCGAGCCATAGCACCTTTAGCTGACTGCCCCCGGCCTGTCTGCTTCGTCTTGCCTTTAATCGCCAGGTAGTGCTGAGAGGCCGCCCAGTAGGTTGGCACCGGAGCGACTCCATATCGCTTTTGGCGCTCTTTTATCTCTGCTCGGTATTGCCGCTCAACCTCTTGCGCATCACGCTTCTTAGTCTCCTCAGTAGATTCCTTGTAGCGCATTCCATTGATTACGAAATCCATATAGTAGAATGGCGAGCCGTTTCGTTTGTAGACCGACATGACTTTACTCCAACAATCCCCACCATTATTCACACCATTAGTATTGCGACGCATAGATGCAGAGGCACTATAGCCACCTATTATATTGATATTCAAGGGATTTTATGGTGCCGCCGGGTGGATTCGAACCACCGGCCTCTCCCTTACCAAGGGAGTGCTCTACCCCTGAGCTACGGCGGCAATATAGCGTTGCAGAGCGCGGAATATATAAGGTTCTCAGCGCATGTCAAAGGGTTTATCGAGAAACTTCATTTTGCATATCTTGGCAGAACATCGCAGGAACCTGTACAGGCTTTGACACAAAACTCGCACAAAATGAACCACCTTTGTTCTCTCTCGTTAACCGGAGAAACCTGAATCAACCATATTGTTGCGCTCAACGAAATGATCCTTTGACTCTCCCCTTTCCCCT
The DNA here is from genome assembly GCF_036960985.1 of Sneathiella sp. Classification (NCBI taxonomy): domain Bacteria; kingdom Pseudomonadati; phylum Pseudomonadota; class Alphaproteobacteria; order Sneathiellales; family Sneathiellaceae; genus Sneathiella; species Sneathiella sp. The sequence goes on from NZ_JBALWD010000009.1 coordinate 130,207, forward strand.
CATGCTATGGCATGGGGATGGTCACATTAAAAGACGCAGAAGAATGCAGCGAAGCAATATGGATTAATTGCAACAACATTCATTGCCAACACGCAAAGCAAACGACAGCGATCGCGTTGCTTGAGCAGTTGGGGAATGTGTCTCTGGCATCGATACGGGAGAATGCGCGGTGTGATATGTGCTTGCGGAAACAGGCCAGCTTGACACTGATTGCCAAGACACCCGGCTACACAGGAACGGAGTTTGTGAGTGATCCGCGCTAATCAAACTCACTTGTGTCTCATTTTCAGGAGTTTATGAGGCGAAAAAGTCGCGATACAGCGGCCAATTCCCTCTGAACAAATAACTGAAGTGATGATCGCCAATGCTTTCAGGATTGTTACCACTGAGCGCCCATTCATTTTCAAGCCAGTATTTTTCTTGTTCTGTTGGATCGTCGAGAAATACTTGCTCGAAATTGCTGGCCGAGCTTTTCAATCCGGCCTGCCCCATACAGTCATGACGGCCGGGCAAAGGTTCAAACCAGCTTCCCATCATGGCAAGGACGTCATCACTTTCAACGCAGACATTCAGAATCTTGGTCTTGTCATTCTTCTCGATGATAGGTGTTGCAACGTCGACCGTTTCAGCAGCGTTAAGGAACAAGATCCTGTCGAAACAATTAGGATGCTTGGCCATGGCATACAGCGCAACCCGAGATCCGAGGCTGTGGCAAATGACGCTTGACCGTTGAGGATTACGCGACGCATCGATCATAGCCAATTGCTCAAGCTTTTCACCGGCCTTCTTGGCCAGAACTTCATAGGCATAGGCATAGGTATTGCGCCAAAAACCGTTTCTAATGGCCGTCAATCGACCGCTTATGCCGGTTCTGCCTGAGTACCAGTGCAGAGGCTCCAAGTCGTTTCCTTGCAGCATATCACGCCAAATTGGATACGTTCCGCCTAAACGGTCGGCGGTGTGGCGAGGGTCATCGGGGTCATGGTTGTAGCCATGAACCATTATTATTTTGGTCATCGTGAAAGTCCTCTAGCCTATCCAGAAAGCAGGGGTGTCGCGGTCATCGATATGAATCCCCCAGGAGTAAATTCCGATCGCATTGAAACCGGCCTTTCCTGCAAGGAAAGCCATGTAATATTTGTCCGTGACTTCGGGGATATCGAAGGCTTTTGATTTCCGGGTTTTCGTAGAAATATGCTGGCTGTCTTTGCCGCCGCCTTCAGCTCTGTTATGGGCAATACAGCGGGCGGCACTTAACGGCTTGAAGGGAATACCCAACATATTCCGAAAATCTTCGAGTTTATTTAGGGATTTTTCTGCAATATTCGCAATGCCGCAATCGCATTTGCATTCAAGCTCTTCTTTCGTGAAATGGGGTGTCATGGCAGTTCTCCAGTTATTTAGATTTGACGAACCGTTGGAACGCCACTTCAATGCCGCGTGGGCCGATATAACTAATCGCTACGATCGCAGCGAAAGCAGGCTTGCCTTCCAGCCCGAAATAGGCGGCAATACCTTCAGCTGCGAAAGCGATGCTGATAGCCGTCGCGAGCTCAAAGAACAGGTGCCAAGAGAAGAACCGGCGAAGGCCTTTTTGTGAAAGCTGAACGTGATACAGAAGGCGGCCAAATACGGAGGCTATCAGGGTCGTACAGAACGATATGGCTGATTGCAGTAGTTCCCCTGGCAACAACGATAAAAGCTTTTCAATCAATGAACCTTCTCCTTCTTAGGCTTCTTCATACCCATCCAGCTTTCGCCAGATGCCTTAACGCAAGTAATCCCATCGGGCCGCGTGAGAATGATTGTCCAGGTCTCACCTTCAGGGCTTACAAATAGCTCGAGTACGCTGCCATTCGCCGCGAGACCGGCTGCGATCGGTGCCTCTTCAAACTTGCCGCTCAAATGCTTTATGAGATCGGTGCGGTTGAAACAGGCCGATTGCGCCAACGCCAAATTTGGACATAAAAAAACCGCCAAAAAGGCGGCGAGCAGGAACTTCATGGCGGGTACTCCTGTATTTAGGCCCAAGCCCTCACGTAAAAATCAAAGTTTGCGTTTGTTAAACTTGCATTTGCGCCGGTTGTCGCATGAGGAATAATAAAAGGTTCCGTGTAAGCTGCGAACTGCCCTTTGATATTTGTCGCCGTTTCAATCAAAGTAATGCTGTTCGGCACACTGCTAGATTGATGACCAAGAGCGACTGGTATTTTCTCGCCAGCAACAAAGCCTTCACTATCTGTCGTGCAGATCAAGAACGCTACTAAGGCTGTGGAGAATCCGCCCAATCCATGAGGCAGATCAAAATCCCCCGCATTTGAGATTGTTTGTGGAGGGCTTGTAAATTCGCCATGGAAGGTGTTGACGAGGTTCGCACTGCCATCTGTAAGCAGGGGTTTGCCGTCATTGAGTGCACGAAAATAAAGGTAGTCCGTTGGCAGATCGGCCGAGGGATCCGCAGCGTTGAACAGGAACAACTTCGGATCAGCACCCGCCGCCTTGGCGATCGCAAAAGGATAATATTCGGTATCAAGTAAGAGCGTAAGAGAATCCTCGAGGATCCCGCTGCCCGTGCCAAAAACCACATCACACTGCACAGTTTGCGCCGCGATCACGATATTGATCGTGTCCGTGCTGTCTCGCATCCGGCCTGCCGTGACATCGATATCGTGTTCGCCATCAACGGCATTGGATGAGAGCAAGCAGCCATTGAAATACTCAGGCGGATAAGCGCGCAATGCGATCTCAGCTGTGTTCGCTGCAACGGCTGCCGTGTTCGCAGTAATTAATGTAATAATGGCTTCCGCGTCGGCATCTTGCAGCTCGAACCGATCATTGCTTTCGTTCCGGACAAAGATCCTGATTTCGCCCTGTTTCAGCTCGCCGCCGCTCAACGGCTGATCACCGTATTTTGTAATGGGCGTTGCCCCGACTCCATCGATATCGAGAGTTGCTGAACCGTCATTATCGGCAAAGATTTTAAGGACGTAGGCTTGCAGATCAACATACGAGCTGATCGTTGTTGAAGCAGTACCGGTAATGGCATTTGTTCCAAGAACATCATAGACGGCTGTGTATCCGACATTCCCAAGTGTACCACTATCAAGGTCCAGCAACTTCTGAACTCCGGCCGCATCTTCAACTAGAATTGAGTATCTGCCTGGCACCCAAATCTTGTTGAGCGATCGACCGAAGGCGTCTGTCGATTGCGGATTGGCGAGTGCATCCGTCAATTCACGGTTGGAAAAGATACCTAACGGGTTGAGTTTTGGATCAAGCCCAACAACGCCGATATAGATCTTGCCATCAACGATCGGCAATCCGCCGTCGTCCTCGAATTGTGTCCGTTCGTCAATTCTTGCTGCCATGATTTCCTCATAAAAAAAGGCCCCGAAGGGCCTGTTTCACTCAATATTTAAGTAATTCTACTCACATTTAAACGAGAGCATTCCCAAGGCCCCGACGCTGCCCGCATCGCTTATAAGAATTGCGTGCTTGTCGTATTTCTGGCAATGCTTCTCGGCTGCAACCGCCACTTTCGCCCGTTTCGCAATACCTACACGGTCATAGGTAACACCATGTTCATTCGCCAAAATCGCCCTCGTACATCCGACGAGCGAAACCATAGCGATTATCAAAATTAGTTTTTTCATGCTGTATATATGCACATCAATATGCTCGAGTGCAAGTCGGTTAGCTATTGCGGCGCCTCTTCCGCCTTGCCGCTTTTGCGCATATCTTCGATCACTTTCTTGGCAAAATCGTTCCGTTTCGTCACGAGATTATCGATCATCATAGCCTTGAGAGCGCCCATACTTCTCCAAGCGCCTGCCCTCTGAGCCTTCACAACAAGGTTGCCTTTGCCGATCTTACTTTGCTTCTTGGCGAGCTCTTGAGTGGCGCTCAGATCCTTCGTGTTGTAGACCTTTTTTATCTCGCCGCCAAAACCTCTCATGAACTTGCTGGCATTGGTAAGCGGCTTATAAAGGCGGTTCGCCTCAGTGAATTCCTGCTCTCTTGCCATGGCCTCCCGATCACTGAGAAGGAGCTGCTTGATTGTCCGGCGCGTCTCGGTCGCTTCCTTCAGGGCATCATAGAATTCGCCGACGGCTTTCGAGGAGCGAGACGGGTTTTGTCTGTAGAACCGTTTGATAACCGGATACTGATCAACGCGGAGATCCGGCGCATTGTCGAAAAAGATAGCATCCGATATTGAAAGACCATAAGTCGCCCAGGTGTTGAAGTATCCCCGCAGTAAATGTTGCGCTTGAACCGGCGATATCTTGTTGAGAATAGGAACATCCCGCACGGTCTCTCCTGCTTTACGCAAAGTCTGAGACGTTGACAAGTTGGCCCTCGCCCATTCCTGAACGGCTTGCTGTGCCATTCCCTCAACAGGTCGGCCGGTAAAGCGGTTCTTATTTGCATAAACCTCATAGAATGGTGCGATTGCCTGCGGGATATACTCGAGACCGAAGGTTGACAGCACGACATCTCCGACATGCTTGGCACCCTTGACCGGATCCCCGGTTTCGATCGTCTCCATGGTGCGCTCTGCTATCGAGGACACCGCGCCGATTTCCCATAGTTTCGGGAACCGGAAATGATGAAATCTCTCCTCGATCGGGGCATCGGCCGGCTCGTCCAATTTGGGAACGAAAAAATGCCAATTGGTATCTTTATCCCAATCCTCGAGATCTTGATAAAGAGGATTGTCTTTGTTGAGATACCAGAGTGCCGCGCTCACTAAACCGATCAATCCCGTCTTAACCGCGATCGCCGTTTTATTCTTGTCCTCAGTGAAGCCGCGGTAAGTCCGATCGATACCGTTCGTTGCTGCTTTCAGAAAGATGACCGTGTCGTACATAAAGCCAACAGCCTCAGCGACGTCGTCGAACCTGTCATGGAGCTCGTGTCCTCGCCTCAGCCCACCGCCCCGCATGGCAAAGTCAGTCGATACTTCTCGCGCCCGATACGCTGCATGTCGGGGATGTTCACCAAGCGCCTGAGCGCGCCGAAACTCTCCAAGGCGTGTTGACATTTCAACCGCGTCCGCCATGACTTCCAACGCAAAGAAAAGCTTGCGCGGAACATTCAAGACATTGTGCGGATTGATTCCCTTCTTCGTATAGAACTTTTCAAGATGCGCCGTGAAAGCTTCTTCGTCGACCAGGTGCGAGGAGAAGCCTCCGCCATTGGCAATAAAATCCTTGTAGTTCTTATCCTGGGCAATGCGCGACTTAATGCCGTTCAAGCTGTCCAGGACCGGCTTAAAGCCCGAACGCGACATAATGCTGCCGAGCATCGTATCCCGGGCAAGGTTGGCGGCCATGAAATCAGGGGTCAATGTGATCGACGCTTGCCCGATCCTCTTTGGAAGAGAGAGAATTCTGGTAATCCAGCTTTTCGACGGCCGGTTAAGGCTGATCATGGATCTCAGCACAAGCGGATCTGCCACCTCGAAAAAGATCGGCTTGCCGTTCTGAAGCGCCGCGACGATATTGCCGCCTTGTGGTGCTTGTCCGCGAATGATGAATTCAGTATAGGGCCCGAGTTCTGCAGCCACTTGATCAAGCATGATTTGCACATCGATCGGAAGTTGCTGCTTGCTGTCCGCTCCCATCGCGTCAATCAAAGCTTGTTCGATTTGTGGAGTTTCGACCGAGACCGGTATTTGCTCCTTCGGGATCTGCGCCATGAACTTGGCACCGCGCGGACCCTTTGCCAATTTTGCGGCCTCTAAGCGAACCTCATTTGATAGAGAAACATCAATCAGAGTAGCCGCGTTTTGAACGACATTCTTTGCAATATCCTGCAAGTTTTCAGTACCGCCCGTGAGCCGTTGGATCCCTTTCCAATTGCCTTCTGTACCCTTGGATCCTTTCGCACCACGAGCACCAACACGATAGAAAGGAATGTACTCAGCACGTTTCCACATGTTGCGGCTTGCTGCATTGATGACACCTTTTGCCTCGGCAAAGTCCAGGATCTTGCCATTCCAGATCTGATATTCGTCGAACGCTTTTTTGAAGGCTGGCGTCTCGAGATTTGTCATGGCGGCAATCTCGTTCTTCGTGAACAGATGCTCTCGCCCCTGCCCCATGAGTTCCCGCGCAGATCGACCGGCCGCATAGGTCCAGAATTCTTCTTGCCTATTGGCGACCGGCTCGAGGATCTGCTTCAGGCCTTTGCCGACAAAGCTGTGAGAACCATCACCATTAACTTGCGGAGCTCCGATAGTGAGAGCTCCTTCGATCATCGAATGTTTGGCGCGCGAAAGCCGTGCTGTCTCATACAAACCAACCGGCGCAATCTCGCCCGTCAAGTCCTGCTCCATGACCTTCAGCCCATGCAGATCATCGACAACGGCTTGCCGTAGTCTTCCTTTGAGATCTGTCGGCAATACTTCGTCTGCAGCGCCAATCTTGGAGCGTGCTCGTTTGAGCGCATCTTGATTAAACCACGCCAACATATCCTCGCGCGCCTTCAGGAGCGCAGGGCCGTGTTCGGAAGCTGCGACAAAGTCATTGAACCAACCATTGAAACTTGGCGCACGATCGGCGGCCTTATCCGGTTGCGTCGTCCACAAACGAACAAATTCAGCAAAGCCCTCATTGAGCTTTTTCTTGTCATACGAGACGCCCCGCAGTTCATCGACATGCACCTTGTTTCGGTTCTTGCCCTTCCATTGTTTTGAAAGCTCCGGAACCCGATCATCGAGAAGATGGGCGACCTCGTGGGCAGCAACTTCGATGTCGTTTCCATTGCGAAGCCTGATCTCTTCAACACCGTTACGGTAGAAACCGAGGGCCTTGCTTTGAGGGGATATCCGACCCTTATAAATCGGGACACCGATCGCGCTCGAGAAATCCTTCAGGATCGCATCACGGCGGATAGGATCTTCCATATCACGAGTGCCGGAGCCTGCATCATCCTGCCGCATTCCGACATGCTTATCACCCGCCTCAAAAGCTTGTGTCTGGTTTGCGGCCGGTGCACGGCTGAAGGATAGTTCTCCTTGTTCGGATAATACGGCGGCTTTTGGAGGAGACTTTTTCTCTGTTTGCTTGCCTTCAACCAGCGTCCAGATACCGTCTTCATTTTTTTCAAGTTTGGAAGATCTTTTTAAGATGCGGTCGAGACTTCCTGTGCTTTTCTGTTCGAGGCCAAACTCTTTTTTCCAGAATGAAGTCGCAATCAAATCGCGGAGATTTTTAAATCGATCGCTGCCAATCTTAAAAGCCTCGCCGCCGTTATGCTGAATCTGAAAGACAAGACCGGCTTTGTTCGATTTGGTAACGACAAGTGCCTTGTCGTTGACATGAAAAACGTCTCCTGTTTTCAGAGACGAAAGAAGCTCATCAGCAAGAGCAGTGTGCTTTTCCTTTGTAAATTCATTGTAATCAATTGGCGGTGCGGAATATGTTTCATAGCTCAGAGGTTTGAAATCGAAGTCAACACCATGCTTCTTCAGAACCTTAACTGCTTCCGCTGCATTTTCGTTTATCCACGCAATGGATTCTTTAATATCAGATTTCTCGCGTTGAAGAGTACCAAACGGCAATCCAAAATCACGTTGAGTAAGTTCTGTTCCAAGTCTCGAATTAGCACCGTTGAGAGACACGGAAGCCGTTGACAGTTCATGAATAGCGTCAGGTTCCGTACCCGTTTTGCCGGGATTATATTCAGGATGCGCCTTTATCGTTTGAGTGATCGTATCCCCCAAATCGCGTATTTTCTGGCTATCGTCTGTTGTTAATTTCGGTTGAAAGCTTCCTGTCGTATCCCCTTCTGGTTCTGCCGTTTCGCTTTCTGTTACTGGCGGGGCGTCCGGATCCGCGACCGTGTCTCTGACCGGCTTATCGTCGAATTCGTCGAACACATTGACTTCGCTATCGTCGGCAACAGCGGCCTCCTCTTCCTGTACTGACTCAGGGCGGGTTGTTTCCGTTTCTTGGCTCTCAATGGGCGCGGAATCTGTTGACGGCCGTCCACGGGCCTTCAGGCCGAATATCGATGCAACAGTATTGAACAAAGCGCCAATTCCGAAACCAATCCCCGCATCCTCGCCCGTACTTTCGAAAGTTTTACGCTCCGCATCATACTTGACCAGGTCGGACGCAATCAGGTTGCTGGCAATTGATTGAAAGGCTTCTTGCAAACCTTCTTCAGTACCGCCCTTGGCTGCGTTGATGATGATCCTTTTTATGCCGCCACTTGTGCCCTTATCGAGACGATCGAGAAGCTTTACGATCGGGACCGCCTCCGTGCTGCCGACAAGTGCTCCAAGGCCCGCTGCATTGTAGGCGTCATCGATCGAGGCACCATTATCGAGCGCATCCATATATTGATTTGTAGCTTGTGAGCCCGAGCCCAGGACGCCCGCCATAGCAAGAGCACCCTTTGAAGTTCCGCCAGCCAGACCACCCGCAAGAAAACCGGCCGTGGATCCAAGGCCAGATCCAATCTTGTCGGGGAGCGTACCCTGCTCGTCAGGATTAACCGGGGCTTTTTCCTTCAGTAAATCGGAAATCCATTCACCGGCCTGAAATAAAATGCCGTCTTCAGGCTTATCGATGAAACCCATCTTCGCATCGGCAATAGCTCCGGCCTTCAGCGTGTCTGCAATCACGCCACCAAAACCTTGAATGCCGCTAGATATCGCGCTTTGAAATGAGGAGAGCTTCTTAGGATCAGTTTCCGTAAATGAAAAGAAGGGCCGATCGTCTTCGTCAGCTGCATCAAACTGGTCGAAGACATTCCCGCGATCGCCGCCCGCTGGCCCTTGCGTCTGCTCAAGGGTTGCGGACGGCTTCGCTGCCGCAAGAGGAGCCACGGCAGTTTCATCAAACTGATCAAAAACATTAGACATACTTATTCTCTCCGGAGAATCCTGCTTGCGGCGCCCCGTCCATATTTGGCGTCAAACTGTGCTGCTAGATCAGGTCGGGCTTGCAGCATTCGAATAGCGCCTTGTGGTATTGATGCGATATCCTCGCCTTCATCCTCTTTTGGTTTCGGCTTTGGAACTGGCACCGGCGTGGTTTCCGGTTGGGCACCGGCAAAGAGCTGCTGATACTTATCAAAATCAGGATCATCGCCCTTTTTCTTTTTGAGAGCATTGCGAATTTGTGTCGTGAGCTGCGGATCATATTCCTCATTCGGGAAGCCTGTATCCGTGCTTTTGACTGTGCGCTTCAGGAGCTCCTCCGGGGTGGTTCCCTTTAGCTTCTGAAGGAGGATCTTGCGATCGTTGTCGATTAGGAAATCTGTACGGTTGTCGCCTTCGCGGCTCTCGTTAAAGCGTGGTGACTTGGCGAGTGTTTTCCATTTACGGGTTGCCGGATCCCATTCTTCCGTTCTGATGGTGTCTCCGTCCTTGACCTCGCGTGTCTTCGCGGGCTTTGCAGGCGCAAGTATTTCTTGCGTGCTTTGGCCAGCGAAGATCATACGGTCTAGTTCAGTGTCGAGTTGACCTTCTGACATGTTGGAAAGCTGAACGAGACGATTGAGCGGCTTGTTTTCCAAGGAGTAAGAACGGGCGATTTCCGCAAGCTTTCTCTTGCGGCTAGCTAAATCAGGTTCGGCCTTGAGTTGCGTCGCCAAACGAACACCCTCCTCGGCCTGCTCTCCGACAATGGCCATTTGCTGTTTGTCACCGGATTTAAGGATCTCAGACACGGTCTTGGCAAGTTGCGGATTGAGAGCGGCAAGGCGTGTCAGTTTGCCAGTTTCAACCCGAACGTCGTTAGCCGTCGGCACCTGCCCACTTGCAGCCTGTGTTTGGCGGCCCTGGAAGAGATCAGTAAGAGCGGTCGATATGTCGGCTTTACTCTGCTTCCGTTCATCGATCGTTGTTTGCCTGTCGTCGAGCGCAATCTGGCGGTCTTGACGTTGCTGCTTTGTGCCAAAACCTGTCAGAAGAACGCGGAGTGCTTCCGTGGGATCCGGGACAAGGCTAGAGCCTCGACTATTGTAAATTGTCGCCATTTTCGAGCTCCTTGAGAAGTGCCGGATAATTGATCACTTTGATACCTGAAAATTCATGGACGAATTCGGGATATACGTCCTGGACTTCATGCGCCATAAAGCCGATGTTTCCGCAGAGCTCGACGAGCGTTCCGTCCGTCTCCGGCCGCCAATCCCATTGATAGATACCAAGCCCGCGCACGTCGGAGATCTTCTCGATGTTCTCCTTCAGTCGGATATCCGAGAAGAACATGGCCGCGACGGTCGCACCTGTCGTAACAGCGCCTTGCCTTTTAGCGGCCTCGGATTGCGCGTCGGTAACGATGCCAGCAGATCGAGCCCTACCGCTCGCACCAAGATAATCGGCAATTTGTCCAGATGATTGATTGCCAATAGCTCCGAGACCGAGAGCGGCATTCTGTCCAGATCCAACGAGTTCACTTTCGCGGCCGGAGAGAAGCGCCTCGAGGGCAAGCCCTATATCTTGCGGGACCGCCGCCGCCGCCTCTACGCCCGCGCCGGATCTCATAAGGCCGCCAGCCGCGAGCTGCCCTTCGACGGCCTGCGTCCGTTCCTCAACCAGGCTGCCGAAGATGTCAGAGTTGAAGATCTCATCAAGCCGCGCATCGAGCCCCTCAACCGTGGCACCTTGTTGCAGGCCCGGCAAAGCTTCTTGTCCTGCAGCAATGTTCGGCGCAATATTGTCTTGCGTCAGATTGAATTGTCTCTGAATTTCTTTAACCGCATTTCGGTTTGCGGCCGCTTCGAGTTCTGCCGCATCTCGCGCCGAAGTATCCTCTGACCAAAAACCTAACGGGTCAGCGACCTTTCCTAGAAAACTATTACCGCCCATGATCAAAAACCTTTCTTGTGCATGACATATCTTCGGCCTCTATTTTGAAATAAACATTGTCGCCCTTTGTATGTGAGCGCCGACCACCGGCCGCGATCGACATGACTTGGATATCTTGCCGGCCTTTTTCTGCCACGCTGTAAATTACCGAACAATCGAGAGTCTCAAAGGCCCATTTCAACGCTTGTCTGACAGAGATCTTTACATCCAACCCCTTCAGGTTCGTGCATCCATGAATGAGCATCCCATCGAGGTAAGGTTCGAATGCCCAGATGCCGCGATCCTGTCCGTCTTTGATATCCATCACATAGCGAACGAGTGGCGAGAGGTTCGTTTTCCATGGTGTGAACTTGCCGATCTTGCGAAAGTCGCGCGTCTCCGTAATCACGAAATAACAGCTCGATCTGTTACGCGCCGCCAGTTCGTTCCATCACTGAAAGCCAGCACTGCGCCGCCCGCATCATTACTGACATAGATGATCGCGGCCTCGTATTTCCCGGCATCGGGAACAGTTAAGACTGTGTATTTTGTGGGCACCTTCAGGACCGGCCCGAGAAGATCATCGTTGAGCCGTGCGTCAACATCATCAATGAAAGTCTGAAATAGCCACCCGATAATCCCACCCTTCTCAATGACAGGTTCTCCGTGATCGGGCTTTGTCTTGATCGTCATTTTAATTCTGCCTTCAGATAGGAGCAGGAGAAATTGATATCTTCGGTGCAATAAAGCCGCATCCCCATGAAACCGTTATAGCGGCCAAGGCCTCCGGGATATTTCCACCGAAGCCGCGCCGCGTATTCTCCAAGGGCACCGAGAGAGTTAAAAAAAGGTTGACCATAATTCACATTGTCACGGCTCATCATAAGGGCGACGGATCCCGCTACGGAATTGCCACCTTGCCCAATACCGAGCTCGATGCTGTGGCATGTGAAATAATCCAGCATTTCCTTTTCAAAACCCATATCGATCACGCGAAGCATGCGCTCGCCAAAATCAGTATTGACCGCGCTCAGTTTGCCAAAGCTACCGCGATACGAGCTGTAATATGTTCCTTCGATCTGCCGGATAAAGCCACCGGCCCAGGGCTTTTGAATATCCCCCACTCGTGAGTCCATCTCGAACCACGCACCTTTGAAGAAGCCGAGAGAGTGGCGCTTGAAAGTCATGGTCAGAATATCGTGGCCATATCGATCGACCATGCGGTTGGCGATTGTATCAGCGAGCTCTGCCTCACTGTACTGATTTAGGATTTCATCAACGGCTTCGTTGGACAACTTCAGCGGTGCCCCGCCGCCGCTCAGGGAATAGATGCCAGGCCCTTGATCTTTCTTCCGGCCAACAAAGGCAATGGTATCTTCATACTCGATATGTCCGCCAATCACACCCGCGAGAACGCGAGCTCCAGAGACGCGTCGGAAGGGAGCTGTTGCCGCTCCGGTATCGCGAAAGAACTCGATCGAGTTGGATCCACCAATGCCGAGAGTGTTGCGAAGGTTCCATGCTGCCCGGTTGGCGTCTGGCAGTTCCTCGGCATCGAAAAAGGACTCTGCCTGTATAGACGATGCATCCCCAACGTCAGAATAAAAAGCAGGATCTCCATTTGCCGGAATCCAGACATGCCGATGATTGATGACGGTTACATCTACGCAAGGCTGAAAAAATGGAAAACCAGATACGTCGACCAGAACATCAGACTTGTCGAGGGTGTAATTCGCACCGCCTTTAACAACAATGCCCGCCTGATTAAAAGCAACATCGGCCTTTATCTGCGCGGTGCCTGCGATCGTGCCTACATTGGTATAGGAGCCGGTCTCAACGTTATCGATCCGAAGCAAGTCATTTGATGAGACGACGTAGTGAAAACCGTTCCAGACGAATGTTCCACGTGAAACACCGCCCGGTGTGCTTATGGTCTCGATCCCTGGCCGTTGAAAGATCAAGCCTTCCCCATTGTTAAAGCAATTCTTGAGCGTTCGCCGGGTCGACGGTATCTCTTTGACACCATCAAACCCCAATGGGAATGGAACTCTACCCATCTAACTCGTGCCCCTTTGGGAAGAATGGATCGTTCCAAAGTCCGGTTTTGTTGCCAGCTCCTCGAGGGAGTGTTGAGGATGTTTTTTTCTTTGGTGTATTGAACTTCTGATAAAAGTCGCTGATATCGTTTTCCCCTTTGATCGCAAGCGCCCGGAGCTCGCGGGAAACGACAGTTGTTCCGTTGTCCATTGAAGGCGCACAATGGATAGCGAGATTATAAACAATCCCATTGGTGGCATCTTCAGGCTCATACAGCTCGTCACCGGCTACGGTCAGCTGCGCCGCGCCCATATCGATACCTTTCTTGAGCCAAGTGGCGATCATGGAATTGAGCTTTACGAGAGCAACGGAGTAGCTTTCCGGAGGGGCAGGCATGACGGCAGAATGTGCGTTGATTTCGCTCAATGCCCTTTCGATGATCTTCGTTCCTGTGGTCATGTTTGAACCTCTATAACTGATAAAAAAGCCCGGAATAAATCCGGGCTCATTGGTGATGAAAAACTGACTGAGTGTCTTATAGTTTTACTCGTCCTCGTCCGTTGTTTCAGCCTCATACTGTGCAGAAAGGGCCGTCATCATTTCCTTGCGCGTTTGCTCGGCATCGAGTTCGTAGCCATAGGATTTGGCATACGCGGCAAGATCGTCCTTGGTTTTAGTCTTCATGGCATCGTCATAGCTGAACGATGCGAGGAATGCCGCTCGTGCCCTCGCCTCGTCTTCCGTCATGGTAGGCTCTGTATCTTCGCTGCCCTCATCCTCTGTTTCTTCTTCCTGCTTTTCAGGATCGTCCTGATCTTCAGGTTCTTCGCCTGCTTCTGCGGCCGTCGGATCATCGCGGGTGAAGCCTACGGGAAGAACATCCCCTTCAAACCATTTCGCGTGTCCCTCTTCATCAAATCCTTGTGTCTTTTTAGGCATTGTCGCCTCCTCTTGGTTGGAAATAAAAAAGGGCGACCGAATGGCCGCCCTCTGTATCATCTATTAGCCGTCAATTATTGACCGCCGAACATCACCCCGTTCATTTCAGGGTTAAGGTTCGTCGCACCGTGGAAGATCGTCAAACGACTTGACAACTTACCGGTTCCAACATCACCGCCTTTGGCAAAGACTATTTCTAGTCCGCTGTCGGTCATTGCCCGCATGACAGCAACACCAGGCATATTGTCGAATGCCAAGCGCCCCGAGAAGATCTCGATGCTGTCATCAATAAAGAAGGTGTTCGCATTCGCCGCATTTGCATTCAAGAAAGCCAATTGTGCGGAGTTCGCTGCAACGGCTGTGCAGTTTGCATAGTCATCTTCGATATCAGAAGATCCGTCACCCACAACAATAGGCGGCGAGATCGTCATCGTCGTACCAGTGTCAACCGAAAGAATTGTGAAGGTTTTGAGCGCACCCGTATCATATTTGTTGATATGAGAGAGCGCATTCACATTCGGAATGTTGAACTTGTCACCAACATTAAGGCCAGCCGTTGACGAGATAGTGAGTGACATCTGCCGATTATCAACAAGGGCTTTTTCACCAGTCGCAGCCGTCGACATAGCAGTCGGAACATATCGCTGTGCACCATTGACAGTTGGCGTGGCAGCCTGAGCAGTCATTGGCGGCGAGAACGCTGTATTGAAAGTCTCGAAGCCTGCAACGTTGCCAAGATAGGCCTCGCTATACGCATCCTCCGATCGTTTCGTAAGAGTTCGCGCGGCAATGTTGCCCGCCATGCCGTTGTAATCGTCGGGATTCAAAATCATCGTTTGATTTCCGACGATATCGTTTTTCTTCATTAGTGCATTAACCGCCGCAATATCGTCGTATCCCGTCAATGCACCAGTACGGGCAATGGCCAATGACCCTCTGTTTTTAATGGCGAGGGCAATACTTCGGTTGACCGCCGCCGATAGAGCCTGATAGCCCGAACGGGCTTTTCGCTTCATGTAGTCCGGGTTACGCAATTCCTTGGCGTCCAATTGCCAAGCTACGTTGGTGATCGTTGACAGCGTAGCCGGTACAGAGAGCTCGCTTACAGTCCCAAAGGCTGAAGAGACATCAAGCCCCTCGACAACCGTCGAGATCATGGCTGAAGGCCGCCAAACTGTATCGCCCATGTCCTGCATATCTTTTCCAGGCTTGGAAAATTTCGCAGCACGTTTGGCCACTGTGTTGTCGGTGTCGAAGCCATCGACCACCATATTGAACAGGACAACTTCCTGTTTCGAAAAATCATTCATAGTTACTATTCCTTAGTCGAAGGTTATCCCTTTCGCCTTCATTTTCTTGCGGAAAACTCGCAGCTCGTTCATGGCGTTGGTATTGCTAGAATCCTGCGCCTTTTCGAGAAGCCGGTCGTATTTCTTTCGAGCGGATTCCGCGCGAGACGGAGCGCCACTCTGAACAAGATCATCGGGTTCGGGGGTTGTTGTGGTTCTTTTTGCAGGCTTGATTCCGGTGACGATTTTATCGAGCTTTCTGATAGCCATCACTGGATTGCTGGTCGCGAGTTCAACGAGCTCCTCAGCCGTATCCTCATTTTTTCCGAGGTGGAAGAGGATTAGCTCGCTCTCTTCGAAGTTGTTAATGATGATATTGGCTAAGTTTGTACCGATTTTTTCTAGAGCCACGTCTTCAACTTTGCCGTAATCACTAACTTTCAACTTGGCTGCTCGTTGATAATGCGCCTTGGCATTTTCCTCGAGTTTGGCTTCGTTGCGCTGACGAGTGGCTTCCTGCTGTTGCTTGGCCTCCTGAACTTCAAGAGATTTATCAACAGTTTTTTTAGTTTCATAAGCATTGTAGGTCCGGAGTGCCTGTCGGTATTCCGGATCCTCGTAACCTAATTCAAACTCTTCAGGGTTGGGCTCTTTGGGTTCAGGTTTCGAAGTGTTGCTGTCAACAGCAAGCTTCAGAACTGCAATTTGTTCCTTAGCTGCCTCGAGCTCTTCGGTTGCCTTGTCCGCCCGTTTGGTCGCACCTTTGACCTTGCCTGTCAGCTTATCCG